>NZ_KV793372.1:0-1187 GCF_001808475.1 Klebsiella sp. HMSC09D12
GGGTGACTGCGTACCTTTTGTATAATGGGTCAGCGACTTATATTCTGTAGCAAGGTTAACCGTATAGGGGAGCCGCAGGGAAACCGAGTCTTAACTGGGCGTTAAGTTGCAGGGTATAGACCCGAAACCCGGTGATCTAGCCATGGGCAGGTTGAAGGTTGGGTAACACTAACTGGAGGACCGAACCGACTAATGTTGAAAAATTAGCGGATGACTTGTGGCTGGGGGTGAAAGGCCAATCAAACCGGGAGATAGCTGGTTCTCCCCGAAAGCTATTTAGGTAGCGCCTCGTGAACTCATCTTCGGGGGTAGAGCACTGTTTCGGCTAGGGGGTCATCCCGACTTACCAACCCGATGCAAACTACGAATACCGAAGAATGTTATCACGGGAGACACACGGCGGGTGCTAACGTCCGTCGTGAAGAGGGAAACAACCCAGACCGCCAGCTAAGGTCCCAAAGTCATGGTTAAGTGGGAAACGATGTGGGAAGGCCCAGACAGCCAGGATGTTGGCTTAGAAGCAGCCATCATTTAAAGAAAGCGTAATAGCTCACTGGTCGAGTCGGCCTGCGCGGAAGATGTAACGGGGCTAAACCATGCACCGAAGCTGCGGCAGCGACACTATGTGTTGTTGGGTAGGGGAGCGTTCTGTAAGCCGTTGAAGGTGGCCTGTGAGGGTTGCTGGAGGTATCAGAAGTGCGAATGCTGACATAAGTAACGATAATGCGGGTGAAAAACCCGCACGCCGGAAGACCAAGGGTTCCTGTCCAACGTTAATCGGGGCAGGGTGAGTCGACCCCTAAGGCGAGGCCGAAAGGCGTAGTCGATGGGAAACAGGTTAATATTCCTGTACTTGGTGTTACTGCGAAGGGGGGACGGAGAAGGCTATGTTGGCCGGGCGACGGTTGTCCCGGTTTAAGCATGTAGGCGGATGTTCCAGGTAAATCCGGAACGTCACTAACGCTGAGGGGTGATGACGAGGCACTACGGTGCTGAAGTGACAAATGCCCTGCTTCCAGGAAAAGCCTCTAAGCATCAGGTAACATCAAATCGTACCCCAAACCGACACAGGTGGTCAGGTAGAGAATACCAAGGCGCTTGAGAGAACTCGGGTGAAGGAACTAGGCAAAATGGTGCCGTAACTTCGGGAGAAGGCACGCTGATGGTAGGTGAAGTGACTTGCTCAT
>NZ_KV793373.1:0-1223 GCF_001808475.1 Klebsiella sp. HMSC09D12
TTCTCTCAAATCCGCCAAAACATCTTCGGCGTTGAAGGGTTAAGCCTCACGGTTCATTAGTACCGGTTAGCTCAACGCATCGCTGCGCTTACACACCCGGCCTATCAACGTCGTCGTCTTCAACGTTCCTTCAGGACTCTCAAGGAGTCAGGGAGAACTCATCTCGGGGCAAGTTTCGTGCTTAGATGCTTTCAGCACTTATCTCTTCCGCATTTAGCTACCGGGCAATGCCATTGGCATGACAACCCGAACACCAGTGATGCGTCCACTCCGGTCCTCTCGTACTAGGAGCAGCCCCCCTCAATTCTCCAGCGCCCACGGCAGATAGGGACCGAACTGTCTCACGACGTTCTAAACCCAGCTCGCGTACCACTTTAAATGGCGAACAGCCATACCCTTGGGACCTACTTCAGCCCCAGGATGTGATGAGCCGACATCGAGGTGCCAAACACCGCCGTCGATATGAACTCTTGGGCGGTATCAGCCTGTTATCCCCGGAGTACCTTTTATCCGTTGAGCGATGGCCCTTCCATTCAGAACCACCGGATCACTATGACCTGCTTTCGCACCTGCTCGCGCCGTCACGCTCGCAGTCAAGCCAGCTTATGCCATTGCACTAACCTCCTGATGTCCGACCAGGATTAGCTGACCTTCGTGCTCCTCCGTTACTCTTTAGGAGGAGACCGCCCCAGTCAAACTACCCACCAGACACTGTCCGCAACCCGGATCACGGGCCCACGTTAGAACACCAGCCATTAAAGGGTGGTATTTCAAGGATGGCTCCATGCAGACTGGCGTCCACACTTCAAAGCCTCCCACCTATCCTACACATCAAGGACCAGTGTTCAGTGTCAAGCTATAGTAAAGGTTCACGGGGTCTTTCCGTCTTGCCGCGGGTACACTGCATCTTCACAGCGAGTTCAATTTCACTGAGTCTCGGGTGGAGACAGCCTGGCCATCATTACGCCATTCGTGCAGGTCGGAACTTACCCGACAAGGAATTTCGCTACCTTAGGACCGTTATAGTTACGGCCGCCGTTTACCGGGGCTTCGATCAAGAGCTTCTCCGCGAGGATAACCCCATCAATTAACCTTCCGGCACCGGGCAGGCGTCACACCGTATACGTCCACTTTCGTGTTTGCACAGTGCTGTGTTTTTAATAAACAGTTGCAGCCAGCTGGTATCTTCGACTGATTTCAGCTCCATGAGCAAGTCACTTCAC
>NZ_KV793374.1:0-34292 GCF_001808475.1 Klebsiella sp. HMSC09D12
CAACCAACCGGCTGTTTGTGTGAAGTGATTCACACCTGCCGTGTCGATGGAGGCGCATTATAGGGAGTTCCCGGGCATCCGCAATAGTTAAATTGCAGAAAAATGACTGACTGCTGCATTCCCCAGCAAAACCCCGCTTTATACCCTGTTACGCACAGAATTATCCACAGATGTCGGGCGATACCCCAAAACAAAAGCCACGCCACCTCTCTATATAAGCCGTCGTTCAGGGCTAAAAAGAGAAAGATAAAAATTCGCGAGCGTTGCGCAAACGTTTTCGTTACAATGCCGCGCTATAACAAGGATGCCCGGTTGGGTGCGTTAGGTGAGTTTTTAGGCAAAAACTCACCTAACGCTCTCTGTAATATTCAAATCCTGGGGATTTAATACCATGCAACAACGTCGTCCAGTCCGCCGCGCCCTGCTCAGTGTTTCTGACAAGGCCGGTATCGTCGAATTCGCGCAGGCGCTTTCCGCTCGTGGTGTCGAGCTACTGTCTACGGGTGGTACCGCACGCCTGCTGGCTGAGAAAGGTCTGCCGGTTACCGAAGTCTCTGACTACACCGGTTTCCCGGAAATGATGGACGGACGCGTGAAGACTCTGCATCCGAAAGTTCACGGCGGCATTCTCGGCCGCCGCGGCCAGGATGACGGCATTATGGAACAACACGGTATCGCGCCTATTGATATGGTGGTTGTTAACCTGTATCCGTTTGCTCAAACCGTTGCCCGCGAGGGTTGCTCGCTGGAAGATGCGGTAGAAAACATTGATATCGGCGGCCCAACCATGGTTCGCTCGGCGGCGAAGAACCATAAAGACGTCGCCATCGTGGTGAAGAGCAGCGACTACGATGCCATTATTAAAGAGATGGATGCGAACGAAGGCTCCCTGACCCTCGACACCCGCTTCGACCTCGCCATTAAAGCATTCGAACACACCGCCGCCTACGACAGCATGATTGCCAACTACTTCGGCAGCATGGTTCCGGCCTATCACGGCGAGAGCAAAGAAGCCGCTGGCCGCTTCCCGCGCACCCTGAACCTGAACTTCATTAAGAAGCAGGATATGCGTTACGGTGAAAACAGCCACCAGCAGGCTGCCTTCTATATAGAAGAAGAAATCAAAGAAGCCTCTGTCGCCACGGCACAGCAGGTTCAGGGTAAAGCCCTCTCCTATAACAACATTGCCGACACCGATGCCGCGCTGGAATGCGTCAAAGAATTCAGTGAGCCGGCCTGCGTTATTGTGAAGCACGCCAACCCATGTGGCGTAGCGGTAAGCACCTCTATTCTGGATGCCTACGACCGTGCATACAAGACTGACCCGACCTCTGCCTTCGGCGGCATTATCGCGTTTAACCGCGAACTGGATGCCGAAACCGCGCAGGCCATCATCTCCCGCCAGTTCGTTGAAGTGATCATCGCACCGTCTGCGACGGAAGAGGCCCTGAAGATCACTGCCGCGAAACAGAACGTCCGCGTTCTGACCTGCGGTCAGTGGACGCAGCGCGTGCCGGGTCTGGACTTCAAACGCGTTAATGGTGGCCTGCTGGTTCAGGACCGCGATCTGGGTATGGTCACAGAAGGCGAACTGCGCGTGGTTTCCAAACGCCAGCCGACCGAGCAGGAGCTGCGCGATGCGCTGTTCTGCTGGATCGTTGCGAAATTCGTTAAATCTAACGCCATTGTTTATGCCAAAGAGAACATGACCATCGGAATAGGCGCAGGTCAGATGAGCCGCGTTTACTCTGCCAAAATCGCCGGGATTAAAGCAGGCGATGAGGGACTGGAGGTGAAAGGTTCGGCGATGGCCTCCGACGCCTTCTTCCCGTTCCGCGACGGTATTGATGCCGCCGCTGCCGTTGGCGTGAGCTGCGTCATTCAGCCCGGCGGTTCTATTCGCGACGAAGAGGTGATTGCCGCCGCCGATGAGCACGGCATCGCGATGATCTTCACCGATATGCGCCACTTCCGCCATTAATTCACGGAGCAGACGATGAAAGTATTAGTTATTGGCAACGGCGGCCGCGAGCACGCCCTGGCCTGGAAAGCGGCGCAGTCGCCAAAAGTCGATACCGTTTTTGTCGCCCCGGGTAACGCGGGCACCGCCCTGGAACCAGCGTTGCAGAATGTGGCTATCGGCGTCACCGATATTCCGGCGCTGCTGAGCTTTGCTCAAAGCGAGAAAATTGATCTGACCATCGTTGGCCCGGAAGCGCCACTGGTGATTGGCGTTGTGGATGCGTTCCGCGCCGCGGGGCTGAAAATCTTCGGCCCAACGGAAGGCGCGGCGCAGCTGGAAGGCTCTAAAGCCTTCACCAAAGATTTTCTTGCCCGCCATAACATTCCGACAGCGGAATACCAGAACTTCACCGAAGTCGAGCCCGCGCTGGCGTACCTGCGTGAGAAAGGCGCGCCCATCGTTATCAAGGCCGACGGCCTGGCCGCCGGCAAGGGCGTGATTGTCGCCATGACGCTGGAAGAAGCGGAAGCCGCCGTTCAAGACATGCTGGCAGGAAACGCCTTTGGCGACGCCGGGCACCGCATCGTCATTGAAGAGTTCCTCGACGGCGAAGAGGCGAGCTTTATCGTGATGGTCGACGGCGAGCACGTCCTGCCGATGGCCACCAGCCAGGATCATAAACGCGTGGGCAATGGCGATACCGGCCCGAACACGGGCGGTATGGGCGCTTACTCTCCGGCACCGGTGGTCACCGATGAGGTTCACCAGCGCACCATGGAACGCATTATCTGGCCAACCGTAAAAGGTATGGCAGCGGAGGGTAATACCTACACCGGTTTCCTCTATGCGGGCCTGATGATCGACAAACAGGGCAACCCGAAGGTAATCGAGTTCAACTGCCGCTTTGGCGATCCGGAAACCCAGCCGATCATGCTACGCATGAAATCGGATCTGGTGGATCTGTGCCTCGCCGCCTGCGACGGTAAGCTGAATGAGAAAACCTCCGAGTGGGACGAGCGCGCCTCGCTGGGCGTCGTGATCGCCGCCGGTGGTTATCCGGGCAACTACAGCACCGGCGATGAGATCCACGGCCTGCCGCTGGAAGAAACGGCAGACGGCAAGGTCTTCCACGCCGGCACCAGACTCGCTAATGACGATCGCGTGCTGACCAGCGGCGGCCGGGTACTCTGCGCCACCGCACTGGGTCGCACCGTTGCTGAAGCGCAAAAGCGCGCTTACGCCCTGATGAGCGATATCAGCTGGGACGGCAGCTTTAGCCGTAACGACATCGGCTGGCGCGCTATCGAACGTGAGCAAAACCGCTAACGGCTGAGCTTTGCCAGCAGCGTTTTGCGCGTAATGCCCAACTGACGGGCGGCTTCAGTTTTGTTGCCGCCCGTTTTTTCGAGCGCCGCGAGGATCGCTTCTTTCTCTACCTCCACCAGCGGCTGAATAACATCATCACCGTGCAACACGTCCGCAACTGGCGTACCGGCAATTGCCAGCGGCAGTTCGCGTTCGGAGATGTACTCTCCGGTCAGCAGGACCACCGCCCGCTCCACCGCATTTTCCAGCTCGCGAATATTACCCGGCCAGGCGTAGTGGATGAGCAAGTCCATCGCCTGTGGCGTAAATCCCTGTACTGCTTTACGGTTACGCTCGGCATACCGTTGCAGGAAATAGCGCGCCAGTTGGGGGATATCCTCCCTGCGATGACGCAGCGGCGGCATATCGATAGTCACGACGTTCAGGCGGTAGTAGAGATCCTGGCGAAAACGCCCGGCGCTGACCTCTTCGGCTAAATCCCGGTGGGTGGCGGCAATTAGCCGTACATCGACCGAAAGGGTCTGATTGCTGCCCACCCGCTGCACTTCACGCTCCTGAATCGCCCGCAGCAGACGCACCTGCATCAACGGCGAAATATCGCCAATTTCATCGAGGAAAAGCGTACCGCCGTCCGCTTCAACGAAGCGCCCTTCTCGCCGTTTGTCCGCGCCGGTAAACGCGCCCTTCTCATGGCCAAACAGCTCCGACTCCAGCAACGACTCGTTAAGCGCCGCGCAGTTGAGGATCACCAGCGGCTGGCGGCTGCGAGCGCTGCTGGCGTGCAGCGCCCGCGCGACCAGCTCTTTCCCTGTGCCCGACTCGCCGTGAATTAATACCGTCGCATCGGAGGGCGCAACCAGGGCGATATTGTTCAGCAGCGCCCGCATCGCCGGGCTATCCCCCACCATGCCAAACTGGGCGGCCGGAGTCCCGGCAACGGGAGACTCGCTCTGCCGAGTGTGAGCCAACGCCTCGGATAGCGTCAGCTGCAGCTTGTCAAAGTCCAGCGGCTTAATCAGGTAGTCCAGCGCACCGGATTTCAGCGCTTCCACAGCGGTGTCGACGCTGGAGTACGCTGTCATAATCAGAACGGGAATCGACGGATTCAAGGTTTTGATCTCTTTCAGCGTTTCGATGCCATCCATCTCCGCCATGCGGATGTCGCATAGCACCAGATCAAACACCTTCTCGCGCACCTGTTCCAGCGCCTGTACGCCGTTGTAAGCCAGCGCAACCCGATAACCCCAGCCCCGCAACAACGCCTGTAAGATAGTGCAGTGGCTGATGTCATCGTCCACCACCAGAATATCGACCTGCTCGCCACTCATCCTTGTTCATCCTTCTGTTGCCCATTAACCGGCAAATAGAGCGTAAATAGCGCGCCCTTGCCGGGAGTGCTCTCGGCGTCAATTGTTCCGCCGTGCTGCTCAACGATGTTCTGCACCACCGCCAGCCCCAGCCCGGTGCCGTCGGCCTTGGTAGTGAAGTACGGTGTAAAAATGGCCTGTAGCTGTTCCGCCGTCATCCCTTTGCCGCTGTCCGCAACGCTCACCTTTACTCGCCCATCGCCGCACTCTCTCACCGCCACCGTAATCACGCCATCGCGGCCAATGGCATGGATAGCATTGAGATAAAGGTTGAGCAGCACCTGTTTTAAACGATCCGGATCGGCCTGGATGCGGCATAGCGCGGGCTGCGCGATAAACTTCAGAGATATCGCCCGGCTGGCGGCATCCTGGCTAACCAGTTGAAGCGAATGCGTAATGACTTCATTTAAATCAACCGATTGATATTTTAAATGCGCCGGACGCACCAGTTCCAGCAGCTCGCTGACGACCCTGTTCAGGCGATCGGCTTCCCTGGCCATCACCAGGGCCAACTGATGCGCTTCGCCATCGGCTGGGGTCCGCTCGGCGAAATACCTGGCCAGCCCTTTTATGGATGATAGCGGGTTGCGGACTTCATGGGCGACGCCCGCGGCCAGATGACCGAGCGCCAGCAGCTTTTCTTTTCGCGCCGTCGCCTCCTGCAGCTGCTTGCGCGAACGCTGATAGCGGCGAAACCAGAACTGCGCCAGCACCGTTGCCGTCATGACTACGCCTGCCGCGCAGAGCATGATGACCATATTGCGCAGGCCACGAGCATGGTCGGCATCCAGCTCGCGGGTATCAAAGGCAATAAAAATGACCTGGGGCGCCTGATTACGGAGATCGGCAGATTCGCGACGCATCATCATGCGCATATGATGCCCACCGCCGTTAAGCGGGCGAAACTGGCGATAAATCTCCAGCGCTGGCTCCGGTTGTTCGAGGCGGCGCCAGCGCTCCTCGCTACCGATATTCAGCTCTCGCAGGGTGCTGGCGGGGTAGAGCGACTCACCGACCCGCCGCGGGTCGCTATGGGCGATAATTTTACCGTTCTCATCTGTCACCGCGAACCACAGCACGCCGGGCTGCCAGGCCATCTCCTCCAGTAGCGCCTGCAGCTGGGAATGATGCATACGCATTCCCATTCCGACCCGGGTTCCGGACTCAAGAGCGCGGATCAGCACGCTGCCTTTTTCCTGGATAGTCTGGCGTGCGGCTTCATTTTCACGGCCATAGTCACGCACGATTAACGCAGAAAACAGGCACACCAGCAGCAAGATAAGGCCGGTTAACAACCAGCTCAGCCCAACGGCGACGGAATCCTTAGACAACCGCATCACGTTCATGACAACTCCCTTTCCTCAGACACCGCATAGCCCAGCAGAAATCATGCCACTATTCCGCCGCCTCTAACCTCTCCCTGGGCGCAAACCGGGAAGGCGATCGAGTAAAAATGACCCGCTGCCCCCTTTACCGCGAGTCATTTTTACTCGCTCTCGTCCGCTGAAAAGCATTCAACGCCCGATATCCTGCGGCCTTTCCACTCTGGCACGGAAGATGCAAATCACTGAGTAACCATAAGGCAGGAGAATAAACTATGAAACGGAACAAAAAAATGACGCTGACGCTGATTGCCCTCGCCGCGCTGACTTTCGGCAGTAGCTCAGCCTGGGCAAGGCACCACTGGTATAACGGTACCGATATGGGCCCCCAGGGCTATAGTCAACTGACGACCGACCAGCAGGCCACTGCCCAGAAGCTGCATAATGATTTCTATGAGCAAACCCGCGTTTTACGTCAGCAGCTCATTTCAAAACGCTATGAATACAATGCGCTGTTAACCACGGATAAACCTGACAGCGCGAAAATCGAATCCGTCGCCCAGGAGATGGACGCTCTCGGTCAGAAGCTTGCCCAGCAGCGGGTGAAGTTCGATCTCGCATTAGCGCAGGCGGGTATTCCTCGCGGCGAGGGGATGGGACGTGGAGGCTGCGGCGGAGGCCGCGGTCATATGGGGATGAACCACTGGTAAGGTTCAGAAGCTTTTTTCGGTCGGCTGCCAGGTACAGAAGTCTTCGTTTGCCACCAGCAGCAGCTGAGAGCCTTCCGGCGCTTCCAGCCACGCCACGCTCACCTCGACGGATGAGTGGTTCTGACGACGCTCAATATGCGCCAGCGCCAGCGTATCGAGGTCAGGCTTCACGGTCTGACCTTCGCAGGTGGTTACCGTCCTGTCAGCATGCCACCGCCCCTGGCGCAGCATGACGCGTCCCTGACGCAGTGCATCGCTGGTCTGGCGTATTTGCTCTGCCCGATAGCGGTATAGCGCAACCTGATCGCTGGAAAGCTGCTGCTTCTGCCCATCGATTTCACGCTGCATAAAGCTGAGTTCGCCTTGCGCATCAAACCGGGCGCGAATATGTTCCGGCGGTTTGCCGTAGACGTTGAGCTCGATCAGCGCGAGCTGACCATCCTGCCAGCGATACTCGCTGGTCGAGGTATTACCATGACGCCATGGACTGAAGGCGGCAAGGAGATGGACCTCACCGTCGGAATCTTTGCGCCAGATACGCATCGCCCCCTGGTTTTCCGCGTAACCGCTGGCGGTAAACGGCGGGAGAGAAGAATCATGGCTGCAGGCAGTGAGCAGCAATACGCCCGCCAGCGCCAGCGTGCGGCGCCAGATAGACAAAAGGGGCCGACAAGCCCCTTCGATAAAACTGTACACTGCCACGCGGTCTTACTTAACTGCGTCTTTCAGAGCTTTACCTGAAACAAATGCCGGTACGTTTGCTGCGGCGATTTTGATTTCATTACCGGTCTGCGGGTTGCGGCCAGTACGCTCAGCGCGGTGGTTCACTTTGAAGGTACCGAAACCAACCAGTTGAACAGCATCACCTTCTTTCAGAGACTCGGTAATTGCAGCCAGGGTAGATTCCAGGGCAGCTTTCGCCTGTGCTTTGGACAGGTCAGCTTTGTCCGCAATTACATCAATCAGTTGAGTCTTGTTCATAAGTTATCCTTACAATGTGTTTATCGCTTGCTAAGCATCGAGTGCGACGGAAATGCCTGAAAAGCACTCTCCTGCATACACGCACCGATAGCCACGTTTTTTCGCCCCCCAAATGTAGACCAGACGGGGGGCGGAATGGAAGCCTTCAGACGCTACAATTCAGGCGGTAAATCACGTTTTCTGGTCTCATTGCTGAAAATTTATACCAATATTGCTCTCACCGGCCTCGCGAAGGTCTGCACGTAGCCCTTTGATCAGTTCAATATCGCGTTCTTCGCAGTCGGCCAGAAGACGAAAAATCTCCCACTGAATATCCCATTCTTGTTCGACAGCCGGGTTTTCTTTGAGCTCTTCGTCGGTCATTTCGCGACCAGCCTGGGTCATTTCCAGCATCGCAACGGTGGTGATCGAACTCTTGCTGACTTCGATGGCGTGTTCGAGCGTTTCGCCGCTTAGCCGCGAATGAAGCAGTTCACTCAATGCGACGCAGGCATCGATGGCCGGATAGACGCCGTACAGGTCGTAATCATCAGCGGCCGGAATCACCTCTTCCAGCTTTTCCAGCTGGCTGTCGAAATTCACCTTCGCATCTTTTACCGTCAGCGTTTCCCAGATCAGATCGAGGATACGGCGATAAAGCTGGCCATCGGCAAATTCCGTTTGCTGACAGAACATAGCGTAGTTGGGGTACATCCGCTCGCACAGGCAGGCCATAAAAGTCACGTGCTGCCAGCTTTCCAGCTTCTCCAGACGCAGGTGAATCGGGTTTTGTAACATGATGAAATCTCGAAGTCAGAAATTAGCCGCAGTGTACCTGAATCAGTCGCGATTTGCTTGCCAACGCACAAACGCCGGACGCCGGGACGCCACCGCATCGGCCCAGCGCGTTGGCTCAGGCAGGCGATAGCCTTTCAGGCAGCGCTCCACCCACATCAGCGCGCTATCCAGGCCAACGCGGTGCCCGGTACTCACAAACAGCGGATTGCAGCGCGTTTTGCTGCGCAAGACCCACGCCAGCTGTTCGCCTTTATCTAACAACGGCGCCAGCGCGCCGGGTTCATCGCCCAACGGCCCAAACTTACCGCACAGCCGTTTTTTCGCCACGCCGATAGTCGGTACATCCACCAGCAGGCCAAAATGGCTGGCGACGCCGAGGCGGCGCGGGTGGGAAATACCGTGGCCATCAACGAATAACAGATTCGGCTTTTGCGAAAGTAGCTCCCATGCCGCCAGCAGCGCGGGGGTTTCGCGAAAGGAGAGGAAGCCGGGAATGTAAGGCATCGTGGTCGCGACGCGCGCGACCTGATACTCCACCAGCTCCAGGGACGGATAGCTTAGCAGTACCATCGCCGCCCGGGTGACCTCTCCCTCTTGCTCAAAACCGACATCCGCTCCGCCGATCAGCGTCGGCGGATCCTGTTCCAACCGATCGCCTCGTTCAACCGATGCCGCCAGGCTGAGCTGCTGTGTGCGTAGCGATGACAAATCCATATTCACTCCTTAACGGTGGTATTGCGCCGACAACCGGTGCACTGCCTCCACAAATACGCCCGCATGTTCCGGGTTAACATCCTGATGAATTCCGTGCCCGAGGTTAAAGACATGGCCTTCACCCTGGCCAAACCCGGCGAGAATAGTCGCCACCTCTTCTTCAATACGCGCCGGAGGGGCATACAGCATCGAGGGATCCATATTGCCCTGCAGGGCGACTTTATGACCGACGCGACGACGCGCATCGGCGATATCGGTGGTCCAGTCGAGTCCCAGCGCATCGCAGCCTGTTTCCGCCATCGCTTCCAGCCACTGCCCGCCGCCTTTGGTAAATAGCGTCACCGGCACGCGACGGCCATCGTTTTCACGCAGCAGCCCATCAACGATTTTATGCATGTAATAGAGCGAGAACTGCTGGTAGTCGCGGCCGGTCAGTACTCCGCCCCAGGTATCAAAAATCATCACCGACTGCGCGCCCGCTTTGATTTGCGCATTCAGATACAGCGTGACGCTTTTCGCCAGCTTATCGAGCAGCGCATGCAGGGCCTGCGGCTCGGCGTACATCATCTTTTTAATTACCGTAAACGCTTTGCTGCTGCCGCCTTCCACCATATAGGTTGCCAGCGTCCACGGGCTGCCGGAAAAGCCGATCAGCGGCACTTCTCCCTTCAGCTCACGGCGAATCGTGCGCACGGCATTCATCACGTAGCCAAGCTCACCTTCCGGGTCAGGAACGGGTAATTTATCGACATCGGCTTTGCAGGTAATGGGCGAGGTAAAGCGCGGGCCCTCCCCGGCTTCAAAATAGAGCCCCAGCCCCATCGCATCCGGGATGGTGAGAATGTCCGAGAAGAGTATAGCCGCATCCAGCTTATAGCGGCGCAGCGGCTGCAGCGTCACTTCACAGGCCAGCTCTGCGTTTTTACACAGCGACATAAAATCGCCCGCTTCGGCGCGGGTGGCTTTATATTCCGGTAAATAGCGGCCCGCCTGACGCATCATCCACACCGGGGTGACATCAACCGGCTGGCGTAGCAGCGCGCGCAGGTAACGATCGTTCTTCAGTTCGGTCATTTTTACATTCCTTTAGCGTTGATGCGCCAAGTTTATACACAAAATCATTCAAAGTGGACCAAGGCGGCAATTGAATGAACCCCAGGAGCTTACTCAAGTAAGTGACTGGGGCAAGTGAAAGCAGCCAACAAAGAGGCAGTTTGAAGGATAAAGTGTATGTAACATGTCACTCATACTCTGCCCGACACATCGCCACGGTATCTTCAATCAGACGGCGCGCCACGGTGCCCGGCGGCGGCAAAAGCGGCAGATTGTCATAGCGATACCATCCCGCCTCCAGCAGCTCTTTCTTGTCGATGACAATCTCGCCGCTATCGTACTCGGCCATAAATGCGGTCATCAGCGATTGCGGGAACGGCCAGGGCTGGGAGGTTACATAGCGCAGGTTTTTCACCTTGATACCGCTCTCCTCCATCACTTCGCGGGCAACGGTTTGCTCCAGGGTTTCGCCGACTTCGACAAATCCGGCCAGCACCGTATGCACGCCGTTGCGATGGCGAGTATGCTGCGCCAGCAGGATAGAATCATCCCGACGGATGGCGACGATAATGCACGGGGCGATTTGCGGGTAGTAGCGTTCGCGGCAGTGGCTGCATAGCATTGCCCACTCGGTTTTGCTGGGGTGCATGGGATGGCCGCAGTAGCCGCAGAATTTATGCGAGCGGTAGAACTCCGCCAGCTGGATCCCGCGTCCCGCCAGTTGAAAAAGGCCAGCATCCTGATCGAGCACCTGACGCAGCGATCCCATCTCATGGCGACGATCCTGGCGCACCAGCCACACCGGTTCGCCCTGCCATTCGCCTATTCGCAGCGCGGTTTGCCCGGCAAGATTAAAATTTACCGCTTCGCCATATGGTAATTCCCCATCGGGTAACCATAATTTCTGTTCGTGGCTGACAATCCACCAGCCGCGATCTAATTTTTCAATAATACGATCCATATCTATTGCACTACCTTCATTTTACTGGCACTTTTAACATTAAATTTACATTTTGGTGAGCAACGTATTTCTCTTAAAACCTTGCGGAGTCAACCATGTTAAACCAGCTGGAAAACCTGACGGAACGTGTTGGAGGCAGCAATAAACTGGTCGATCGCTGGCTACAAGTACGTAAGCATTTGCTTGTGGCTTACTACAACCTGGTTGGCCTGAAGCCTGGCAAAGAATCATTTATGCGGCTTAATGAGAAAGCGCTGGATGATTTTTGCCAAAGCCTGGTGGACTACCTCTCCTCCGGCCATTTTAATATTTATGAACGCTTTATCGGCGAATTGGAAGGCGATACGCCACTTTTAGCCGCCACTAAGATTTATCCACAGCTGCAGGCTAATACCCAGCAGATCATGGATTATTACGATTCCTGCCTCGAAAACGCTATCGATCACGATAACTATCTTGAGTTCCAGCAGGCGCTATCGGACATCGGTGAAGCGCTGGAAGCCCGTTTTGCGCTGGAAGATTCGCTGATTGCCCTCGCCGTAGCCCACAGTCGAAAAGACAACGTTAGCGACAATATCGCGCCGACCGCTTGAGTTGTGAGCCATTAACGCGTAGTTTACATACATTCCCCCTCACGGAGAGGGGATGTCATCTTGTCGGAGTGCCCATTTTCCACACTGGAAAAGGCTGAGACCGTTAATTCGGGATCCGCGGAACCTGATCAGGCTAATACCTGCGAAGGGAACAAGAGTAAACTGCGTTTAGCATCTGCCTCTTCATGGCCGATCGCATCTGTTACTCCATCCGTCGTCTGGCAAGCCATATCCTGTTTAACTGGAATGAGCTATGTCTACAACATCACTTACGCGTCGAGAGCAACGCGAACACGCCCAGCGCTTTATCGACACCCTGGAAGGCACCGCATTTCCCAATTCGCAGCGCATCTATATCCGCGGTTCGCAGGAAGATATTCGCGTGCCGATGCGCGAAATTCAGCTGAGCCCGACGCTTATCGGCGGCAGCAAAGACCATCCTCAGTATGAAGCAAACGAAGCCATCCCGGTCTACGATACATCCGGCCCCTATGGCGATCCGCACATCGCGATAAACGTTCAGCAGGGTCTGGCGAAACTGCGTCAGCCGTGGATTGATGCGCGTCGCGACTGCGAAACGCTTAGCGATCGCAGCTCAGCCTATACCAGAGAGCGGCTGGCGGACGATGGTCTTAACGCGCTGCGCTTTTCCGGTCTGCTTACGCCCAGGCGCGCCATAGTCGGGAAATGCGTGACGCAGCTGCACTATGCCCGTCAGGGGATTGTCACTCCTGAGATGGAATTCATCGCCATTCGCGAAAATATGGGTCGCGAACGCATTCGTGGCGAAGTGCTGCGCCAGCAGCATCCGGGCGTCGGGTTTGGCGCGCGGCTGCCGGAGAATATCACCCCGGAATTTGTGCGCGCTGAAGTTGCCGCCGGGCGCGCGATTATCCCGGCCAATATAAATCATCCGGAATCCGAGCCGATGATCATCGGCCGCAACTTCCTCGTGAAGGTTAACGCCAATATTGGTAACTCCGCGGTCACCTCGTCGATAGAAGAAGAGGTCGAGAAGCTGGTGTGGGCGACGCGCTGGGGAGCGGATACGGTTATGGACCTTTCCACCGGCCGCTATATTCATGAGACCCGCGAGTGGATCCTGCGCAATAGTCCGGTACCGATCGGTACCGTGCCGATCTACCAGGCGTTAGAGAAGGTAAACGGGATCGCCGAAGATCTTACCTGGGAAGCCTTCCGCGACACGCTGCTCGAACAGGCGGAACAAGGGGTGGACTACTTCACTATCCATGCGGGCGTGCTGCTGCGCTACGTGCCGATGACCGCCAAACGCCTGACCGGCATCGTCTCCCGCGGCGGCTCAATCATGGCGAAATGGTGCTTATCCCATCACCAGGAGAACTTCCTCTACCAACATTTCCGTGAAATCTGCGAAATCTGCGCCGCCTATGACGTCTCGCTGTCATTGGGCGATGGCCTGCGCCCCGGCTCGATTCAGGACGCCAACGACGAAGCGCAGTTTGCCGAGCTGCATACGCTGGGCGAACTGACCAAAATCGCCTGGGAGTATGACGTACAGGTGATGATCGAAGGCCCGGGCCATGTGCCGATGCAGATGATTCAGCGCAATATGACCGAAGAGCTGGAGCACTGCCACGAAGCGCCCTTCTACACCTTGGGGCCGCTAACTACCGATATTGCACCGGGCTACGATCATTTCACCTCCGGGATTGGCGCCGCCATGATCGGCTGGTTTGGCTGCGCGATGCTCTGCTACGTGACGCCGAAAGAGCATCTCGGTCTGCCGAATAAAGAAGACGTTAAACAGGGCCTGATTACCTACAAAATTGCCGCCCACGCCGCAGACCTCGCTAAAGGCCACCCCGGCGCGCAGATCCGCGATAACGCCATGTCGAAAGCGCGCTTCGAGTTCCGCTGGGAAGACCAGTTTAATCTGGCGCTCGACCCGTTCACCGCGCGCGCTTACCACGACGAAACCCTGCCGCAGGAGTCAGGCAAAGTGGCCCACTTCTGCTCCATGTGCGGCCCCAAATTTTGCTCAATGAAGATAAGTCAGGAAGTTCGCGACTACGCCGCCGCGCAGACCATTGAAGTGGGGATGGCCGATATGTCGGAAAACTTCCGCGCCCGCGGCAGTGAAATCTATCTACGTAAGGAGGAAGCCTGATGTATCAACCCGATTTTCCATCCGTCCCATTCCGTTTAGGCCTCTATCCGGTCGTCGATAGCGTCGCGTGGATCGAACGCTTACTGGCTGCGGGCGTTCGCACTCTCCAGCTGCGCATCAAGGATAAGCGCGATAGTGACGTCGAAGACGATGTCGTTGCCGCTATCGCGCTGGGACGCAAATACCATGCGCGGCTGTTTATTAACGATTACTGGCGCCTGGCCATTAAACATCAGGCTTATGGCGTGCATTTAGGCCAGGAGGATCTGGAAACCACCGACCTCAGCGCCATCCGCAACGCCGGACTGCGCCTTGGCGTTTCCACCCATGACGATATGGAAATGGATATCGCGCTGGCGGCGCGTCCCTCTTACATCGCGCTTGGTCACGTTTTTCCGACACAAACCAAGCAGATGCCTTCCTCCCCTCAGGGGCTGGATCAGCTGGCGCAGCATATTCAGCGACTGGAGGATTATCCAACCGTGGCGATTGGCGGCATCAGCCTTGAGCGCGCTCCGGCAGTACTGGCCACCGGCGTCGGCAGCATTGCGGTAGTCAGCGCCATCACCCAGGCGACCGACTGGCGGCAGGCAACGGCACGGTTGCTTGAGATAGCGGGAGCCGGTGATGAATGACAGCGATTTTATGCGCTATAGCCGCCAGCTGCTGCTGGAGGATATCGCCATTGAAGGCCAGCAAAAGCTGCTGGCCAGCCGGGTGTTGATCGTGGGTCTCGGCGGGCTGGGTTCCCCCGCCGCGCTCTATCTTGCCGGAGCCGGCGTCGGCACGCTGGCGCTGGCCGATGACGACGACGTTCACGTCAGCAACCTGCAGCGACAAATTTTGTTCACCAGCGATGATATCGCTCAGCCTAAAACCACGGCCGCCAGGGCCCGGCTGGCTCGGCTAAATCCGCAGATTGAACTGATTGCGCTGAAGCAGCGGTTAGGCGGAAAGGCCCTGCAGGAGGAAGTGGCGAAGGCCGATGTGGTACTGGATTGCACCGATAACATGGCGACCCGACAGGCGATCAACGCCGCCTGCGTCGCGCTCAAAACGCCGTTGATTACTGCCAGCGCTGTCGGACTCGGAGGCCAGCTGATGGTACTGACGCCGCCGTGGGAGCAGGGCTGTTATCGCTGCCTGTGGCCGGATGCTAACGAACCCGAACGCAACTGCCGCACGGCGGGCATCATTGGCCCGGTCGTCGGCATGATGGGAACCCTACAGGCGCTGGAGGCCATCAAGCTGCTCAGCGGCATGGCGGCGCCGCGTAACGCACTGCGCCTGTTTGATGCACGCACCAGCAGCTGGCGTACGCTGACATTACAGCGATCTCTGGGCTGTCCGGTCTGTGGAGGGCAGCATGCAGGTGTGGTTTAACGATGAACCGTTGCAGTGTGCCGAAGCGACCTCCGTCGCCGCCCTGCTCGCTCAACTGGAACAGCAGTTGCCGGGCGTCGCGCTGGCGCTTAATCAACACATCCTGCCGCGCGAACGGTGGGAAGATCATCTTTTGCAGGAAGGCGACCAAATCCTGCTTTTTCAGGTTATCGCTGGAGGCTGACATGTTACGTATTGCAGATAAAACGTTTGAATCACATCTCTTCACCGGCACCGGTAAATTCGCCGCTCCCGAGGTCATGGTGGAGGCCATTCGCGCCTCCGGTAGCCAACTGGTGACGCTGGCGATGAAGCGCGTCGATCTTCGTCAGCATAATGACGCCATTCTCGCGCCGCTGCTGGCGGCCGGCGTTAGCCTGCTCCCCAACACCTCCGGGGCCAAAACGGCGGAAGAGGCGGTATTTGCCGCCCGCCTGGCGCGGGAAGCGCTGGGCACCCACTGGCTGAAACTGGAAATTCATCCGGACGCCCGCTGGCTGCTCCCCGATCCGATCGAAACGCTGAAAGCGGCGGAGATTCTGGTTCGGGAAGGCTTCGTCGTGCTGCCCTACTGCGGCGCCGACCCGGTGCTGTGTAAACGTCTGGAAGAAGCGGGCTGCGCGGCGGTGATGCCGCTCGGCGCGCCCATCGGCTCCAATCAGGGACTGGAAACCAAAGCAATGCTGGAGATTATTATCGAACAGGCCACGGTGCCGGTGGTCGTGGATGCGGGTATTGGCGTGCCGAGCCACGCAGCCCAGGCGCTGGAAATGGGTGCCGACGCGGTCCTGGTGAATACCGCCATCGCCGTTGCCGACGACCCGGTTACCATGGCCCGCGCTTTCCGGCTGGCGATTGATGCCGGATTACTGGCGCGGCAGGCCGGACCGGGCGCGCGCAGCGCGCAGGCGCAGGCCACCAGCCCGCTGACCGGCTTTCTGGAGGCGCAGGTATGAACACCTTCACTGACCGTTGGCGACAGCTGGACTGGGACGATATTCGCCTGCGAATAAACGCGAAAACCACCGCCGACGTTGAACGCGCCCTGGCGGCCAAACAGCTCAGCCGCGACGATATGATGGCCCTGCTCTCCCCCGCCGCTGCTGGCTATCTGGAGCCTCTGGCCCAGCGTGCTCAGCGTCTGACGCGCCAGCGTTTCGGTAATACCGTCAGCTTTTATGTGCCGCTGTATCTCTCTAATCTGTGCGCCAACGACTGTACCTACTGCGGTTTCTCAATGAGTAACCGCATCAAGCGAAAAACTCTGGATGAGGCGGAAATTGCCCGTGAATGCGCGGCAATTCGCGAAATGGGTTTCGAGCATCTGCTGCTGGTGACCGGCGAGCATCAGGGCAAAGTCGGCATGGACTACTTTCGCCGGCATCTGCCCGCGATTCGCCGCCAGTTCGCCTCGCTGCATATGGAAGTCCAGCCGCTGGCGAGGGAGGAATACGCCGAGCTGAAAAACCTCGGGCTGGACGGCGTGATGGTCTATCAGGAGACCTATCATGAAAGCATGTATGCGAAACACCATCTGAAAGGGAAAAAACAGGACTTTTTCTGGCGGCTGGATACGCCGGACAGGCTTGGACAGGCGGGAATTGATAAGATTGGCCTTGGCGCATTAATTGGCCTCTCCGACAGCTGGCGCGTGGACTGCTTTATGGTGGCGGAACATCTGCTGTGGCTTCAGCAGCGCTACTGGCGCAGCCGCTACTCCATCTCCTTTCCGCGACTGCGCCCGTGCGCCGGCGGTATCGAACCTGCCTCATTGATGGATGAACGACAGCTGGTGCAAACCATTTGCGCCTTCCGCCTGCTGGCCCCGGAAGTAGAACTTTCGTTATCCACCCGCGAATCCCCCTGGTTCCGCGATCGGGTCATCCCGCTGGCCATCAACAACGTCAGCGCGTTTTCAAAAACTCAGCCCGGTGGGTATGCCGATAACCATCCGGAGCTGGAGCAGTTCGCGCCTCACGATGACCGCCGTCCGGAAGAGGTTGCCAGCGCGCTGGTGGCCAGCGGGCTGCAGCCGGTATGGAAAGACTGGGATAGCTGGCTGGGACGCGCTTCCCAGTCATCATGATAAGAGATGTAACGACTTAAAAGTTCCTGGTGCACGCTCGTAATCAGAGAAACGGAAGATGGTGACCGTGTTTCCGTTTCTCTATCCTGCCCTTGTCAGCAGTGGATGCTGTCCAGGACGAAAGCTAACTCTTCTTCATTTTCGCCCTGCTCCATCCTCTTCGCTGCAAAGGCAATTCCATCAACATGGAATATTAATCAGTCCATCTCACAACGTCAGCGTTATAATTACCGGAGATTTATCTGATTCAATCGGCAGGCATGCTGGCTAAACCTGCATCTTTCTCCACGGTTTAACGCTTCTGGAACGATTTACGACTCATGGCTCGCCATAATAGAAAGCTCTCTTTCACCTCGCCGATTGTGATCGGGTTCGCGGGTATTTTATTCAGCTTCTTGCTGATAGCGGTGTTCGCCACGACGACGCAGCGAAATGATTTTCTTGAAGATTATCATCATATTAACCGCAATTTCACCCACAATATGGCGACCAACTACACGGAGACGCTGCTGCAGGGCAATGACTTTATCCTCACCCGTGCCGCCACTTTCTTTGCCCGCAATGATGCGCTCAATGAGGCGGTTAACGTCAATCCTGAAAAAGGTTTGATGCAGCTCATGCAGCTGCAAAATATGATGCAAACCGTTTCGTCCATCTCGCTGGCGGATACCAATGGGCACTACCTGCGCGCGCCCGAGGTTCTGGAGACGGAAGACAGTCAGTCTTTTGATGCCAAATCGAGACCGTGGTTTATTAAACAAGCGGAAGCCAGTACCTTCAGCCGGTATACCAGCCCGTACAACGACTACTTCACGCATCATCCGACGATTACCGTCTACAAACCCATAATTTCTCCAGAGGGACGGCTAAAGGGCAGTCTCGCATTTCATCTCGATCTCACCTCAATGGGCTACGCGTTACGGCAGATGGTTGCTCCGGTCCAGGGGGAATTTTTTGTGGTGCAACGCGATGGTAAAGTCGTTCTCCATCCGGATCCTGGCGCCTTATTTAAACCCTACGTCAGTGAAGCGTTGATGGACAGAATGACCAGCGGCGAAGGCCAGCTCTACGATACCGATACGAACGCCTGGTACTACTACTACTCGTTTACCAACCCCGACTGGTTTGTCATTTATCGGGTCGATAACTCGACGCTGGTCAACTTGACTCGCCATGAAACGGATATCGTCGCCTGGAGCTTTGCCCTGGCCGCGATCGTTATCGTGCTGTTTGGCCTGTATCTGCGCCATGCTTCACGTACGGTGTTGATGAACATCATCAATGCCATTAAAACCGGGGATGTTCAGCGCGCCCCGCGGCTGGAAGCGATGCTCAGCAAAGCCATCGAGAGCAATAAGCAGCGCGAGTTAACCTACGTTCGCCAGGCGACCATCGATGCGCTAACCGGCTGCAAGAACCGACGCGCCTTCGACAATGATATCGCCGCGCTGATGAACGATCATCAACCTTTCTCTCTCGCGCTGGTGGATATTGATAACTTTAAAACGATAAATGACACCTGGGGTCATCTCAATGGCGATATCGTTCTGCGCAATGTCGCACGGGAAGGACTGCAGATCCTCCAACCTCTGCAAATTTCACTTTACCGCTACGGCGGGGAGGAGTTTGCGGTGATCTTTACCACCGGACATAGCGATGACGCTCTGAAGCTGCTGGAGAGCTGGCGGGCCCGCGTTGCGCAGCGCTCCTGGCGTGAAGAAGGGCTAACGGTCACCTTTAGCGCAGGTCTCGGCGAATGGAATATGGAACCCCTGGAGCAGCTTGTCGTGCGCGTTGATGAAGCGCTGTATAAAGCCAAGCAGCAGGGCAAGAATCGCATCGTCCGCGCGTAACAGAGCCTACCGTTTCCGGCCCGTCGGACGCGACTTTTAGCGTTTTCTCCTCCATAACCGAAACCGGTTTCATTATTTTGTGATGACTTACACACAATCACCGTAAAGCGGTTGTCCCGCCCGCCTGCCCGCGATAAAGATGGTACATCAAGGAACATAAGGGCCAACAATTATGAAGAATATCGTTTTATGCTGTGCCGCAGGTATGTCCACCAGCATGCTGGTTCAACGTATGCAGGCTGCTGCGCAACAAAAAGGTGTGGAAGTCTCCATCAAAGCCGTACCGGTTGCCGAGTTTAAAGATAACCTTGCCGCTGCCGATATTATCCTGCTCGGCCCCCAGGTGAAGTATGAGCAGGCCAAGCTACAGGCTATGGCCGACCCGTTTGGTAAAAAAGTTGCCGTCATCGATATGATGGATTACGGCATGATGAAAGGCGAAGCCGTGCTTGATAAAGCCCTGAAGCTGATGGAGTAAGAGATGGAAGACTTAGAAACGATCATCATGGAGCTTCTGGTTAACGCCGGTTCAGCGCGTAGCTCTGCCTTAACCGCTCTGCAGCTGGCGCGTAAAGGCGATTTTGCTGCGGCCGAACAGGCGATGGCGGAATCTCACGAATTTGTCAAACATGCGCATAAAATCCAGACCCAGCTGATCGGCATGGATGAAGGCAGCGGCAAGCTTCCGGTTAACCTGATTACCGTTCATTCCCAGGACCACCTGATGAACGCGATGGTCATTCAGGATCTGGCAACCGATATGATTGAGCTCTATCGCCGAATTCCGCTCGCGCAATAACCCCAACTATTTAACAGGCGCCGCTAACGGCGCCTGTCCTCTCTTACAGAAATCCATACATCGCCGCAAATACCCAACCAAAGACGCAAGAGACGCTAACGCCAATGAGCCCTGGCAGAATAAAGCTATGGTTAATCACAAAGCGGCCGATATGCGTTGTACCAGAGCGGTCGAATTGAATCGCCGCCAGATCGCTTGGGTAGGTCGGCAGAATGTAATACCCGTAGCAGGCAGGTGCGGAAGCAACGATGTAAGCCGGATCGACGCCAATCGCCAGCGCCACCGGAACAATCGCCGCCAGCGCAGCCGCCTGTGAGTTAACAAACTTCGACACCAGCAGCAGTACGATAGCGTAAGCCCACGGGTACTCCTTCACCATCTCCCCGAGCACGCCTTTAATCTCGGTCATATGCGCGCCAAACATCGTCTCCGCCATCCACGCGATACCGTACACCGCGACAATGGCGATCATCCCGGAACGGAACACCTCATTTTTGGAAATCGAAGCGGGATTGGTTTTGGTAATGATGATGATGAGCGCCCCGGAAAGCAGCATAAACATTTGGATCACCAGCACCATCGACAGCGGCTTGTCATCAAAGGCCGGACGCAGCTCGGAGAAGGCGCCGAGCAGGGCGACAACGGCTATTGAGGCCAGAAAAATCCACATCGCAATCCAGTTACTGGTCGGCAGCTTCTTATCGAGCAGCGTGGCCGTATCACCATAAACGTAATGGCGGTTTTCCGGCACCGCAATAAAAGCCTGAAAGGCTTCGTCTTTATCGAGGTCTTTACCGCGAAACCAGCTGAAGATACCAATGGCCAGAATCCCCAGCAGCGTTGACGGAATAGTGATCGCCAGCAGATCGAGAAACTCAAGGTGCTTACCGTTAAAGGTGAAATTGCCAAGCATCGCCACCAGCGAGACGACTGCCACCGAAACCGGGCTGGCGATAATCCCCATCTGCGCGCCGATCGAACTCGCGGCCATCGGTCGTTCCGGGCGAATATTATTTTTGATCGCAACATCATAAATAATTGGCAGAATGGTATATACCACGTGCCCGGTTCCGCAAAGAATGGTCAACGTGCAGGTGACGAATGGCGCCACGATTGAAACGTATTTCGGGTTGCGCCGCAGCAGTTTCTCCGCAATCTGCAGCATAACGTCTAAACCGCCGGAAGCCTGCAGCGTCGCTGAGGCGGCCACCACCGCAATGATCACCAGCATGACGTCTACAGGGGGTTTTCCCGGCTTAAGATGAAAGACAAACACTAAAATAACCAGACCAATGCCGCCTAAAAGGCCGAGCGCAATACCGCCCTTTCTCGCGCCATAGAACAAACAAATTAAGATAATGATAAGTTGAATAGCAAATTCCATGCTTCCCCCAGACGCTATCTTTTAAATAGCGACAATACTTTTCCGCTTTGTTTTTTATTTACTCATCTTCCCCGCCCCCTTTCGCCAGATACAGCGATCCCCTCAGTTGCGCAGAACCGAAAAGATGAGGGAAAAGTAATCACATGATTATTTGAGCTTTTTGACTATATAGCGTTTGCGGCGCGTATTTTTTGATACGTGTAGGATTTTTACCCATTGATTGATGATGAAAATCTGAAACAGAAATAAATAATCTTGAAGGGGGAGTTTATTTGCTAATTAATTGCAGCGATTACATTAATTAAATGTAATTAAAAAGTATAACGAATAAATAATAGCAGCAACGGACAGGCAATAAAAAAGCCAGTCAGATGATCTGACTGGCTTTTAAGCGCTTAGCGAATCAACGATTAATCGTTGTCGGAACCGCCCAGACCCGCGTTCAGCAGCTCTGCCAGGTTAGCAGAAGCTTCTTCCACGCTGACCTGCGGCGCTGCTGGCAGCTCGCCGGCTGCGCGGCGGCGCATACGATCCTGGTGGTAGGCATAACCGGTACCGGCCGGGATCAGACGACCCACGATAACGTTCTCTTTCAGGCCACGCAGTTCGTCGCGTTTACCCGCAACGGCTGCTTCGGTCAGGACACGCGTGGTCTCCTGGAACGATGCGGCAGAGATGAACGATTCGGTTGCCAGGGACGCTTTAGTGATACCCAGCAGATCGCGGGAGAATGTTGCACCCACTTTGCCGTTCGCTTCCAGCTCGCGGTTAGCGATCTTGACGCGAGAGTATTCAACCTGTTCGCCTTCCAGGAAGTCGGAGCTACCGGCGCTTTCGATGGTCGCTTTACGCAGCATCTGACGAACGATAACTTCAATGTGCTTATCGTTAATCTTAACGCCCTGCAGACGGTATACGTCCTGGACTTCGTTAACAATATAACGAGTCACAGCATGTACGCCACGCAGACGCAGAATGTCGTGCGGTGCTTCCGGACCGTCGGAAACTACATCACCACGTTCTACGCGTTCACCTTCGAACACGTTGAGCTGACGCCATTTAGGAATCATCTCTTCGTACGGATCGCTACCGTCTACCGGGGTGATAACCAGACGACGTTTCCCTTTGGTTTCTTTACCGAAGGAAATGATGCCGCTGATTTCAGCCAGGATTGCCGGCTCTTTCGGACGACGCGCTTCGAACAGGTCGGCAACGCGCGGCAGACCACCGGTGATGTCCTTGGTACCGCCGGATTCCTGCGGTACACGCGCCAGGGTGTCACCAGAACTGATCTGTACGCCATCTTCCAGCTGAACAATCGCTTTACCCGGCAGGAAGTACTGCGCAGGCATATCGGTGCCAGGGATCAGAACATCATTACCCTGAGCATCAACGATTTTCAGCGCCGGACGCAGGTCTTTACCACCAGTGGTACGCTCTGCAGAATCCAGAACCACCAGAGAAGACAGGCCGGTCAGCTCGTCGGTCTGACGAGTAATGGTCTGGCCGTCAATCATGTCAGTGAAGCGGACGAAACCGCTCACTTCGGTGATAACCGGCATGGTGTGCGGATCCCAGTTTGCTACGGTTTCACCGCCGGCAACCTGCTCACCATCACCTTTCGCCATAACGGAGCCGTAAGGCACTTTATAGCTCTCTTTGGTACGACCGAATTCGTCGATCAGTTTCAGCTCGGTATTACGGGACGTAATAACCAGCTTACCGCTGGAGTTCACAACCGACTTCGCATTGCTCAGACGGATGCTACCTTTGTTTTTCACCTGGATGCTGGACTCAGCAGCCGCACGAGATGCCGCACCACCGATGTGGAACGTACGCATCGTCAGCTGTGTACCCGGCTCACCGATGGACTGTGCCGCGATAACGCCGATAGCCTCACCTTTGTTGATGATGTGGCCACGCGCCAGGTCACGACCGTAGCAGTGCGCACATACACCAAAGTCGGTGTCACAGGATACAACGGAACGCACTTTGACTGAGTCAACGGAGTTCTCTTCCAGCAGATCGCACCAGTGCTCATGAAGCAGCGTGTTGCGTGGAACCAGAATGTCCGCCGTACCCGGCTTCAGAACGTCTTCAGCGGTCACACGACCCAGTACGCGATCGCGCAGCGGCTCTTTAACATCGCCACCCTCGATAACCGGGGTCATGGTGATGCCTTCCAGGGTGCCACAGTCGTCTTCAGTAACGACCAGGTCCTGTGCAACGTCAACCAGACGACGGGTCAGGTAACCGGAGTTCGCTGTTTTCAGTGCGGTATCCGCCAGACCTTTACGCGCGCCGTGCGTGGAGATGAAGTACTGGAGTACGTTCAGACCTTCACGGAAGTTCGCGGTGATTGGCGTTTCGATGATTGAGCCATCCGGCTTCGCCATCAGACCACGCATACCAGCAAGCTGACGAATCTGTGCAGCAGAACCACGCGCACCGGAGTCGGCCATCATGTAGATGCTGTTGAAAGAAACCTGCTGCTCTTCTTCGCCGTTACGGTTAATAACGGTTTCGGTTTGCAGGTTGTCCATCATCGCTTTGGATACACGATCGTTGGCCGCAGCCCAGATATCGATAACTTTGTTATAGCGTTCGCCAGCGGTCACCAGACCCGACTGGAACTGCTCCTGAATCTCAGCAACTTCCGCTTCCGCTTCGCTGATGATTTCGTATTTTTTCTCCGGGATGACCATGTCATCGATACCAACGGATGCACCTGAACGCGCTGCATAAGCAAAGCCGGTGTACATCGTCTGGTCCGCAAAAATAACGGTCGGTTTCAGGCCCAGAATACGGTAGCAGGTGTTCAGCATCTTAGAGATAGCCTTCTTACCCAGCGCCTGGTTGACGATGGAGAAAGGCAGACCTTTCGGTACGATCATCCACAGAATGGCGCGACCAACGGTCGTATCTTTCAGGCTGGTTTTCGCAACGAATTCGCCGTTTTCATCTTTTTCGTATTCGGTGATACGCACTTTAACGCGCGCATGCAGAGAGGCCAGGCCAGCGCGATAAATACGCTCAGCTTCTTTCGGGCCAGTCAGCACCATGCCTTCGCCTTTGGCGTTAACACAGTCACGGGTCATGTAGTACAGACCCAGTACAACGTCCTGAGACGGAACGATGATAGGCTCACCGTTCGCTGGAGACAGGATGTTGTTAGTAGACATCATCAGCGCACGCGCTTCGAGCTGGGCTTCCAGCGTCAGCGGTACGTGAACAGCCATCTGGTCACCATCGAAGTCGGCGTTGTATGCCGCACAAACCAGCGGGTGCAGCTGGATAGCTTTACCTTCGATCAGCACTGGTTCAAATGCCTGGATACCCAGACGGTGCAAGGTTGGTGCACGGTTCAGCAGTACCGGGTGTTCGCGGATGACTTCGTCCAGGATATCCCAAACGACAGCTTCTTCGCGCTCAACCATTTTCTTAGCGGCTTTGATGGTGGTGGCCAGGCCACGCAGCTCCAGCTTGCCGTAAATAAACGGTTTGAACAGCTCCAGCGCCATTTTCTTCGGCAGACCGCACTGATGCAGACGCAGGTATGGACCTACGGTGATTACAGAACGACCGGAGTAGTCAACACGCTTACCGAGCAGGTTCTGACGGAAACGACCCTGCTTACCTTTGATCATATCGGCCAAAGATTTCAGAGGACGTTTGTTCGAACCGGTGATCGCACGACCGCGACGACCGTTATCCAGCAGGGCGTCAACCGCTTCCTGCAGCATACGTTTTTCGTTGCGTACGATGATGTCCGGCGCAGCCAGATCCAGCAGACGTTTCAGACGGTTGTTACGGTTAATGACGCGACGATACAGATCGTTTAGGTCAGAAGTCGCAAAACGACCACCATCCAGCGGAACCAGCGGACGCAGATCTGGCGGCAGTACCGGCAGAACGGTCAGGATCATCCACTCCGGCTTGTTGCCAGACTGTACGAACGCTTCCAGCAGTTTGATACGCTTGGTCAGCTTCTTACGCTTGGTTTCGGAATTGGTTTCGTTCAGCTCTTCGCGCAGAGTTTCACACTCTTGCTCCAGATCCATGCTCTTCAGCAGGGCCTGGATAGCTTCCGCACCCATCTTCGCGTCAAATTCGTCACCGAACTCTTCCAGCGCGTCCAGATACTGTTCTTCAGTCAGGATCTGCTGGCGTTCCAGGTTGGTCATACCGCCTTCGATAACCACATAGGATTCGAAGTACAGCACGCGTTCGATATCGCGCAACGGCATATCGAGAAGCAGGCCGATACGGGACGGCAGAGACTTCAGGAACCAGATATGAGCGGTCGGAGACGCCAGCTCGATGTGGCCCATACGCTCACGGCGCACTTTAGTCTGGGTCACTTCAACGCCGCACTTCTCACAGATCACACCGCGGTGTTTCAGGCGCTTGTACTTACCGCACAGGCACTCGTAGTCTTTTACTGGCCCGAAAATACGCGCGCAGAAAAGGCCGTCACGCTCAGGTTTGAACGTACGGTAGTTAATGGTTTCCGGCTTTTTAACTTCACCAAAAGACCATGAACGGATCATGTCTGGCGATGCCAGAGCAATTTTGATCGCATCAAACTCTTCGGTTTTAGTTTGCGCTTTCAGAAACTTTAATAAGTCTTTCACGGATTTGCTCCCGTCGGAGTTAGCACAATCTGGCGCCGGGTCTTACCCCGGCACCAGTGACCTGTTTGAGCGAGAGTTACTCGTCTTCCAGTTCGATGTTGATGCCCAGCGAGCGAATCTCTTTCAACAGCACGTTGAAGGATTCCGGCATGCCCGGTTCCATCTGATGGTTGCCATCCACGATGTTCTTATACATCTTAGTACGGCCGTTCACGTCATCAGACTTAACGGTGAGCATTTCCTGCAGGGTGTATGCTGCGCCATATGCTTCCAGCGCCCACACTTCCATCTCCCCGAAGCGCTGACCACCGAACTGTGCCTTACCACCCAGCGGCTGCTGAGTAACCAGGCTGTAAGAACCGGTAGAACGCGCATGCATCTTGTCATCAACCAGGTGGTTCAGTTTCAGCATGTACATGTAGCCAACGGTAACCTGGCGCTCGAATTGCTCACCGGTACGACCGTCGAACAGGGTGATCTGGCCGGAAGTCGGCAGGCCACCAAGCTGTAACAGTTCCTTGATTTCAGACTCTTTCGCACCGTCGAAGACCGGCGTTGCGATCGGCATACCTTTTTTCAGGTTTTCAGCGAGACGCATAACTTCTTCGTCAGTGAAGGTATTCAGATCAACCTTCTGACGAACGTCGGTACCCAGATCGTAGGCACGCTGGATGAACTCGCGCAGTTTGGCGACTTCCTGCTGCTGTTTCAGCATGGCGTTGATTTTCTCGCCAATACCTTTCGCAGCCATACCCAGGTGAGTTTCCAGGATCTGACCGATGTTCATACGAGACGGTACGCCCAGCGGGTTCAGTACGATGTCGACCGGCGTGCCGTTTTCATCGTAAGGCATATCTTCGATCGGGTTGATCTTAGAGATAACACCCTTGTTACCGTGACGACCTGCCATTTTGTCACCAGGCTGAATCTGACGTTTAACGGCCAGATACACTTTAACGATCTTCAGTACGCCCGGTGCCAGATCGTCGCCCTGAGTGATTTTACGGCGTTTCGCTTCGAGTTTTTTCTCGAACTCGTGTTTCAGTTCGTCGTACTGCTCAGCCAGCTGCTCCAGCTGGTTTTGTTTCTCTTCGTCGGTCAGGCCGAGTTCCAGCCAGCGATCGCGCGGCAGCTTGTCGAGCTTCTCAGCTTCGATACCGCCGGAGACCAGCACCGCATAGATACGACCAAACAGGCCAGCTTCGAGGATCTGCAGTTCTTCAGACAGATCTTTCTTCGCCTGTTTGAGCTGCATCTCTTCGATTTCCAGCGCGCGTTTGTCTTTTTCTACGCCGTCGCGGGTAAAGACCTGAACGTCGATAATGGTACCGGAGACACCGTTTGGCACGCGCAGAGAAGAGTCTTTAACGTCAGACGCTTTCTCACCGAAGATCGCACGCAGCAGCTTCTCTTCTGGCGTCAGCTGGGTTTCACCTTTCGGCGTTACTTTACCAACCAGAATATCGCCACCGGTCACTTCCGCACCGATATAAACGATACCGGACTCATCCAGTTTAGAGAGTGCAGCTTCACCCACGTTCGGGATATCAGCGGTGATCTCTTCCGGCCCCAGCTTGGTGTCGCGGGACACGCACGCCAGTTCCTGAATGTGGATGGTAGTAAAACGGTCTTCCTGAACAACACGCTCGGATACGAGGATGGAGTCTTCGAAGTTGTAACCGTTCCACGGCATGAACGCGACGCGCATGTTCTGACCGAGCGCCAGTTCACCGAGGTCGGTGGACGGACCGTCAGCCAGCACGTCACCGCGCTCAATCGGCTCGCCCAGAGAGACACACGGCATCTGGTTGATGCAGGTGTTCTGGTTAGAGCGGGTGTACTTGGTCAGGTTATAGATGTCGATACCTGCTTCGCCCGGGTACATCTCGTCTTCGTTAACTTTGATAACGATACGGGACGCATCCACGTACTGAACCAGGCCGCCACGTTTAGCCACCGCAGTTACACCGGAGTCAACGGCAACAGCACGTTCCATACCGGTACCAACCAGCGGCTTATCAGCGCGCAGGGTCGGAACGGCCTGACGTTGCATGTTCGCACCCATCAATGCACGGTTGGCGTCATCGTGTTCCAGGAACGGGATCAGGGACGCACCGACGGAAACCACCTGCTGGGTGGATACGTCCATGTAGTCAACCTGGTCGCGGCTGAACAAGCTGGATTCGCCTTTACTACGGCAGGTAACCAGATCTTCTACAAAGTGGCCTTCGTCATCCAGGTTGGAGTTCGCCTGAGCAATAACGTAGTTACCTTCTTCGATAGCAGACAGGTAATGAATTTCGTCGGTCACAACACCGTCGGTGACTTTACGATACGGAGTCTCAAGGAAGCCGTATTCGTTCGTCTGTGCGTACACGGACAGGGAGTTGATCAGACCGATGTTCGGACCTTCAGGCGTTTCGATTGGACATACGCGACCGTAGTGAGTCGGGTGTACGTCTCGAACTTCAAAGCCTGCGCGTTCGCGAGTCAGGCCGCCCGGGCCGAGTGCAGAGATACGACGTTTGTGCGTAATCTCAGACAGCGGGTTGTTCTGGTCCATAAACTGAGACAGCTGGCTGGAGCCAAAGAACTCTTTCACCGCTGCAGAAATCGGCTTGGCGTTGATCATATCCTGAGGCATCAGGGTATCCAGATCGCCCAGAGACAGACGCTCTTTCACCGCACGCTCTACGCGAACCAGGCCAACGCGGAACTGGTTTTCCGCCATTTCGCCAACGGAACGGATACGACGGTTGCCAAGGTGGTCGATATCATCGACTTCGCCTTTACCGTTACGGATATCGATGAGCTTCTTCATCACTTCAATGATGTCTTCTTTGCTCAGGATACCGGAACCTTCGATTTCGTCGCGCAGCAGAGAACGGTTGAACTTCATACGACCAACCGCGGACAGATCGTAGCGGTCTTCGGAGAAGAACAGGTTCTCGAACAGGCTTTCAGCAGCTTCACGAGTCGGCGGCTCACCAGGGCGCATCATGCGGTAGATTTCTACCAGTGCGCTCAGACGATCGTTGGTCGGGTCAACGCGTACAGTCTCAGAGATGTACGGACCGTGATCCAGATCGTTGGTGAACAGCGTTTCGATACGCTTATGGCCAGACTGGCTCAGCTTGGCCAGCAGATCCAGGCTCAGCTCCATGTTCGCCGGGCAGATCAGCTCGCCAGTAGATTCGTCAACATAGTCTTTAGAGGCAACTTTGCCAGCGATGTACTCAACCGGAACTTCGATATGTTTGATATCGTCTTTTTCCAGCTGGCGAATGTGACGCGCAGTGATGCGGCGTCCTTTCTCAACGTACACTTTACCGTTCGCTTCGATATCGAAGGAGGCGGTTTCGCCGCGCAGACGCTCCGGTACCAGTTCCATCTGCAGCTTGTTGTCGCGAATTTCAAAGACCACTTTTTCGAAGAACAGGTCAAGGATCTGCTCAGTGGTGTAATTCAGCGCGCGCAGAATGATGGTAGCCGGCAGCTTACGACGACGGTCGATACGGACAAACAGGTTGTCTTTCGGGTCGAATTCGAAGTCCAGCCAGGAGCCACGGTAAGGGATGATACGTGCGTTATACAGAACCTTACCGGAAGAGTGAGTCTTACCTTTGTCACTGTCAAAGAAGACGCCCGGGCTACGGTGCAGCTGAGAAACGATAACGCGCTCGGTACCGTTGATAACAAAGGTACCGTTGTCGGTCATGAGCGGAATTTCGCCCATGTAGACTTCTTGTTCTTTAATGTCTTTAACGGTGCCTTCCGGCGCTTCGCGCTCGTAGATCACCAGACGCAGTTTAACGCGCAGCGGTGCCGAGTAGGTCACGCCACGGATCTGACATTCTTTAACGTCAAAAACCGGTTCGCCCAGACGGTAGCTGACATACTGCAGCTCAGAATTACCGCTGTAGCTCTTAATCGGGAATACGGAACGGAAAGCTGCTTCCAGACCATACTGCCCTTCAGGATCTTGCTCGATGAACTTCTGAAACGAGTCAAGCTGGATAGAAAGGAGATAAGGTATGTCCAGAACCTGCGGACGTTTACCAAAATCCTTACGAATACGTTTTTTCTCGGTATAGGAGTAAACCATAGGGTTCCTCAGCTCGCTGACAAGTCGACCCATCTGCCCACATAAGGCAGTTTTTTATGCAACACTATTTTGTTGACCGGAAAATGGAACACTTTCCGCAATACCTGTTTCTATCACGCTTAAACCATTTCATTGCGATTTACACAGCTCAGGGACCCTAACCTGTCGCAGTATATTAAGTCGTCTATAGAAACAAGCATTGTCAGGACAACCAGTAGTCAAACAGTGTGAAATGCTACTGGCGCCTTACAGCGCAAAAAGGCTGGTGACCAAAAAGTCACCAGCCATCAGCCTGATTTCTCAGGCTGCAACCGGAAAGGTTGGCTTATTTAACTTCAACTTCAGCGCCAGCTTCTTCCAGAGATTTTTTCAGTGCTTCAGCGTCATCTTTGCTCACGCCTTCTTTCAGAGCAGCCGGAGCAGATTCTACCAGGTCTTTAGCTTCTTTCAGACCCAGGCCAGTCGCGCCACGTACTGCTTTGATAACGGCAACTTTGTTCGCGCCGATACCTTTCAGAATTACGTCGAATTCAGTTTTTTCTTCAGCAGCGTCAGCAGCCGGGCCAGCAGCAACAGCTACAGCAGCAGCAGCGGAAACACCGAATTTTTCTTCCATTGCAGAGATCAGCTCAACAACGTCCATTACGGACATAGCGGATACTGCTTCAATGATTTGATCTTTAGTGATAGACATTTAAATTGTTCCTGAATATCAGAATAAGTTTATACGTAAGCAGATGCTTTATGAAGATAACTGCGATTAAGCAGCTTCTTTCGCATCGCGTACAGCAGCCAGAGTGCGAACCAGTTTGCCAGCCGAAGCTTCTTTCATGGTTGCCATCAGGCGTGCAATTGCTTCTTCGTAGGTCGGCAGAGTTGCCAGGCGGTCGATTTGCGACGCCGGGATCAGCTCACCTTCAAAGGCTGCGGCTTTGACCTCAAATTTTGCATTCGCTTTCGCGAAATCTTTGAACAGACGAGCAGCTGCGCCCGGGTGTTCCATAGAGTATGCAATCAGGGTCGGACCAACAAACGTGTCTTTCAGGCACTCGAAAGGAGTACCTTCAACGACGCGGCGCAGCAGGGTGTTACGAACAACACGCATGTATACGCCAGCTTCACGACCTGCTTTACGCAGTTCAGTCATTTTGTCTACAGTAACGCCACGGGAATCCGCAACTACTGCAGACAGCGCGCCTTTGGCTACTTCGCTGACTTCAGCAACAATCGCTTGTTTGTCTTGAAGATTTAAAGCCATTAGCTTTGCTCCTGGATGTTTGCCAGAGCTCATGCTCCGGAACTCACTTCACTCAACTCAAAGAGAAGAGCGTCTTAATACGGTGAGCAGAAACAAGCCAGAGTATCCAAAAATAATCTTAGCGTTCTGTCACCGTCTACGCAGGGGATTAAGTTTCTTGCGAAACACCTGCGGTCTTCGACGGAGGCCTGGATAGGCCAGGCTCCAACGAACAAATCTTGTCTAGCCGTCGCTATTCACGCAGTGGCGGCGTTGACTGCCTTGCCACAGCCTGAATATCTCGGCTATACGTCTGCTATAAGCAGAATACGTGGGGGTAAGATTGTAGACAAATTCACCGCCCACGTAAAGCTAATCTTAGTTCGCAGAAGCGCTCAGACCAGCCTGATCAACGGCAACGCCAGCACCCATGGTGGTGGAGATGCTGATTTTCTTGATGTACACGCCTTTAGCCTGAGTCGGTTTCGCTTTTTTCAGCGCAACCAGCAGAGCTTCCAGGTTTTCTTTCAGTTTATCAGCGTCAAAATCCACTTTACCGATGGTGGTGTGGATGATGCCGTTTTTGTCGTTACGGTAACGAACCTGACCTGCTTTAGCGTTCTTAACCGCTTCAGCAACGTTCGGAGTTACAGTACCAACTTTCGGGTTTGGCATCAGGCCGCGCGGACCCAGAACCTGGCCCAGCTGGCCAACAACGCGCATTGCATCCGGAGAAGCAATAACCACGTCAAAGTTCATTTCGCCTTTTTTGATCTGGTCAGCCAGATCTTCCATACCTACCAGCTCTGCGCCAGCAGCTTTAGCTGCTTCAGCGTTCGGGCCCTGGGCAAATACAGCTACGCGAACTGAACGGCCAGTACCGTGCGGCAGTACGGTCGCGCCACGGACGTTCTGGTCAGATTTACGAGCGTCAATGCCGAGGTTAACGGCAACATCAACGCTTTCAACGAACTTAGCAGTCGCCAGTTCTTTCAGCAGAGAGATGGCTTCGTTGATGTCGTACTGTTTGGTCGCATCAACTTTGTCACGAATCACGGACATGCGCTTGGTCAGTTTAGCCATTTCTTAGTCCTCCACTACCAGGCCCATGGAACGTGCAGTACCTTCAATGGAGCGAGTCATCGCTTCAATGTCGGAACCAGTCATGTCGGCAGCTTTGGTCTGCGCGATTTCCTGCAGCTGAGCGCGGGAAATTTTACCTACTTTGTCTTTGTTCGGTTTACCGGAACCAGACTTGATACCAGCCGCTTTTTTCAGCAGAACTGCTGCCGGCGGAGTTTTGGTAACGAAGGTGAAAGAACGGTCAGCGTAAACGGTGATAACAACCGGGATTGGCAGACCTTTTTCCAGGGATTCAGTTTTTGCGTTGAACGCTTTGCAGAATTCCATGATGTTCACACCCTGCTGACCCAGTGCTGGACCAACCGGCGGACTCGGGTTTGCCATACCAGCTGCAACCTGCAGCTTGACGTAGGCTTGTACTTTCTTAGCCATTTAAATTTCCTCGTTTGGGTGTAGCGCCTTACAAAAGGCTCCCCGTGATAAATATCGCTTTACGGGCATCAGGCCCATAAAAACAAAAGGCGCGAAATTGTATGCCAATTTCGCGCCTCATGCAACGATTAAAGCGTTGCTTTTTTGATCGGCGGTTAAGCCTTTTCTACCTGGGCAAAGTCCAGCTCGACCGGCGTCGCACGACCGAAGATAGAAACGGACACTTTCAGACGAGACTTCTCGTAGTCCACTTCTTCAACCACGCCGTTAAAGTCGGCAAATGGGCCGTCGCTAACGCGTACCATTTCACCCGGCTCAAACAGCGTTTTCGGCCGCGGCTTATCGCCAACCTGCTGCAGACGGTTCATGATCGCATCGACTTCTTTGTCACTAATAGGCGCCGGACGGTCAGAAGTACCGCCGATAAAGCCCATCACACGCGGTACGCTGCGCACCAGGTGCCAGCTCGCGTCGTTCATCACCATCTGGACCAGCACGTAGCCCGGGAAGAATTTACGTTCACTTTTACGACGCTGGCCGCCGCGGATTTCGACCACTTCTTCGGTCGGCACCATGACTTCGCCAAACAGCTCTTCCATATTGTGTAATTTGATATGTTCACGCAACGAGGTAGCTACGCGACCTTCAAAACCAGAAAACGCCTGAACGACGTACCAGCGTTTTTTAGGAGCTTCAGACATCTCAGAACCTCAGGCCAGTGATAAAGGATACCAAGCGAACCAGAATACCATCCAGTCCCCACAGGATCAGTGACATTACGGCGGTCACCGCGGCAACAATCAACGTGGTATGCAGCGTTTCCTGGCGAGTCGGCCAGATCACCTTACGGACTTCGGTTCTCGCTTCACGAGCGAAAGCGACTGTCGCCTTACCTTTTGTCGTTAACAGCGCGACACCGCCTGCTGCAGCGATCAGAATCACTACGGCCAGCGCACGCACTGCCAGCATAATGTCACGATAAAGGAAGTTGCCGACGATGGCCACAACCAGCAGCACGACAACGATTGTCCACTTCATCGCTTCGAGGCCGCGCCCGCTCCCTTGAGCTTCGGTATTCGCACTCATAAACCAACCTGTCACAAGAATTCAGACAAATAACTTCACCCCGCATGAAATGCGAGGCGACCAAACCGAAATGCTCTGCTGCGTTTCGGACTTAACGCCCTCTTCAGAGCCTGTCTCAGCAATGATTATGACCCAAAAAATCACTGATGAGCCAGGTTCTGGTGTGAAAGCGTGCAAAAAGGGCATCAAATGATGCCCTTTTATTGCGCATTGCGTCAAATGTTATCAGCAATTAGCCGAGAACTTTAGCAACCACGCCTGCGCCAACGGTACGGCCGCCTTCACGGATTGCGA
>NZ_KV793375.1:0-1336 GCF_001808475.1 Klebsiella sp. HMSC09D12
TGATGTAGCCCCCTGAAACACCAGACAGTAGCTGTATCTCCAGATAAGAGATAGTCTTGAATATATGTCTAACACTAACGCCAATTTTGAGATGACCGGGATCCTGTTAGGGCAAGAAGTCCGTAAACGTAAAACTCCTCAGGAGAAGATCGCCATTATCCAGCAGACGATGGAGCCGGGCATGAATGTCTCCCATGTCGCCCGCCTGCATGGTATCCAGCCCAGCCTGCTGTTTAAGTGGAAGAAGCAATATCAGGAAGGCAGCCTCACCGCTGTTGCGGCCGGAGAGGAAGTCGTTCCTGCTTCTGAGCTTACTGCTGCTCTGAAGCAGGTCCGGGAGCTTCAGCGCCTTCTGGGCAAGAAGACGATGGAAGTTGAGATCCTGAAAGAAGCCGTGGAGTACGGTCAGTCGCGAAAATGGATAGCGCACGCGCCCTTGTTGCCAAAGGACGGGGAATAGCCCTGGTCAGCCGCACCATGGGCGTGTCGCGTGCGCAACTGTCACTGCGGATTAAGCGTTCTGCCGACTGGCAGGACAGGCGCTGTAACCGGCGTAATGACGAAGCAGACGCAGAAATACTGTCGGCTATCCTCAACATTATCAGCGATATGCCGAGTTATGGTTATCGACGCGTGTGGGGCATCCTGCGCAAGCAACGTCGCACAGAGGGACAGCCACCTGTGAACGCCAAACGGCTTTACAGGATAATGAGCGAGCATAACCTGTTGTTGTTGCATGACAAACCAGAGCAACCGAAGCGTGAACATAAGGGCAAAATCGCGGTGGCAGAAAGCGATATGCGCTGGTGTTCAGATGGCTTCGAGTTCGGCTGCGACAACGGCGAAAAACTGCGGGTAACGTTCGCGCTGGACTGCTGCGACCGTGAGGCCATAGACTGGGCAGCAAGCACGGGAGGCTATGACAGTTCGACCGTGCAGGATGTGATGCTGAGGTCGGTGGAAAAGCGCTTCGGCGACAGGTTGCCCGACACAGCGGTGCAGTGGCTGACGGATAACGGTTCAGCGTATACCGCGAATGAAACGCGGAGGTTCGCGAGAGAGCTGAATCTGGAGCCCTGCACAACAGCGGTGAGCAGCCCGCAGAGTAATGGCATGGCCGAACGGTTCGTGAAAACGATGAAAGAAGACTATATCGCGTTCATGCCAAAACCGGATGTGAGAACAGCACTGCGAAACCTTGCAGCAGCGTTCACGCATTACAATGAAAACCACCCGCACAGCGCGCTGGGATATCACTCCCCAAGGGAATACCGGCGGCAGCGGGCATCGTTAACTTAAGATACAAAAGCTGTCCGGAGATGGCGGGTCAAGATCA
>NZ_KV793376.1:0-2968 GCF_001808475.1 Klebsiella sp. HMSC09D12
TTTAATGCGACTGTACGCGATTCTATGCGATTGGTTCCGCTTTTGTCTTTTCAGTTAGATCAATTTGATAGTGCTTTTCCGCTCGATAGAGCGTTTTTTTTTAGATTTAATGTTTTAAAAGAAGTTTTAGGGTCTGGAAATCGTCGTTTTTCCCTTACAGGACAAGGACTTAGCCCTGTGGATGGGTGGGTAATAGACGGAATCCGGTGGGTAAAAGACGGGTCGCGGTGGGTAATGGACGGAACCGGGTGGGTAATAGACGGGCCATCCACAGACTTATCCACATTTCGGGTTTTGCCTCCGTCTATTACACACCGCAGACTATAAAAGTGAGGCCCGGCGCGGCTCTCCGGGCAACTCTCCGTCTATTACACACCGGTCGCATTCTCGCCGTTCTCCTGCTCGTCGCCGTCTGCCTCGGGTTCGTCCTTGGCGGCCAGCTCCATCGCGTCGGTGCGGCGCGTGATAAGTAGCAGCGGGCCGCTCTGACCGTCTTCCTCGCGCAAGTCGTACTCGGGCAGGTCGTTGGCGTCGATCATGCGGCGCATCATGCGGCAGAACTCTTTGAATGTGCCGGTGCTACCGCTGCGCTCGTAGATGGTCTTGAATGCCCACTTGGCCGTGCTCTTTCCAGCAGCCCGGCGAGCGAGGCGGTACACGAAACGGCCAAGGCCCGGTTCGATCAGGAAGTAGTCCGGGTGAACTGTCAGCACGTCCGGCTGTCTGCCGCCGGTCACTTCCCGGTAAATCCAGTTTGGTGCCTCAATCTCAATGCTGGCCACCTTGCCGGTATCGGTGCGGGACACGACGCGGTAGGGGCCAATGAGGCTTTCCGCTTCCGTCTCACGCACAACGCGCTTGCCGTTGCGTGATGGTGTCTCGCGCACACTCTTGATGGTCGTTCCTAGCAGGCGGTCAAGCGCGGCTTCCAGCTCGTCGGCCTGACGGCCGCCGTCGCCACGACGGCAGAACTTGGCAATATCTGAGGCGTGCGGGACGAATTTCTTGCCCGGCATGGCACCACGCCCGGCATTGAAAAGATTCATCGACTCGGTTAGGTGTGAGATGAGCATCAGCACAATGTCGTAGTCCCATATCGACGCCATGCCATCCGGCCCGGCCTTCACTTCAACGAAGCCGTCCGGCAGGTCGTAGCGGATCACTTCGCCTGCTCGCTTGTCGCGCTTTGACAGGCGGAACAGCGCAACGTCCATCAGGCTACGGTTGTCCTTGGTGGCTACGTCGTACAGACCCGGCACGAAAAAGTCGGGCTGTCGGTCGCTCTCGGGAGGGCGACGCATTGAGGCTTGATTGCTCCGTTTGCTCTGTCCACTGGGGGACGATGTGTTAGGGATTGGGCTTCGCGGGATAGGGCTTCTATCGCGCAACTGTGCGGCCATAGTTGCCTCGGCTTGTAGCTGGGCAACCTCGTTGCTTTTCCGCCTCTGTTCGCGCTCGCCTTCTTCACGTAGGCGCTTCTCGGCTTGCTCGAACGTCTCGCCGGGCAGGGCTGCGGCCTCCACTTTTTCACGATACCTCTGGTGCGTCTGCTCCAGTCTGGCCAGCAGATTGCCCCCTACAATGTCACTAATTGGTTTAGGCCCGTTCATTCGGAACTCTCCTTTTTGGTGCCGATCCTGCGCTGAGTCATAGACAAAATCCCTCCGCTTAGGGCACCATTTTTGCTAAGATGAAGTAATTTCATGCGTCTGTCCTTCTGTTCGATAGCGCGATGTTCAACCAACACCAAGGGAGGTGCCACGCCGAATGCCTAGCCGACGCGACACCGATAGCAACGAAAACGAAAAGCCGGTGCCAGCGGAGCGGCTGATCTTTGCCCGCAATTTCCGTAAGGCACGCAAGGCCGCAAAACTAAGCCAGCGCGCAGTCAAGGATAAGACGGGGTTCGCACAGTCATGGATCAGCGAGGTAGAAACGGGAAAGTCACCGCTCAACATCGACAACATGGCCGAACTGGCCAAGTGTGTCGGTGTGCCGCTGTGGCAGCTTCTCGTTCCTCCGTCGTAACCCTGCAACACTCGTCCCCTTTCAGTCTCCGTTCTGCCAAGAAGACCCCGCAAACTTGTGGGGTCTTCGTCTTTCAGGCTTGCCAAATCGCTTGCGCGATTGATAGCCTATAGACTATCATACATGCGAAAGCAGTGATAGGCTTTAGACTATGTTTGGCAACCTGTAGGGCGGAAGGATATGGACGAAATTACATCCGATCCGAAGTCTCCCAGCATCGCATCAAATCGTGCAGAACACGATAAGCGCATAACGGAAAAATTGCGGCGCGAACTCGGGCCGCAAATATGCGAGCTGCTGGAAGACTCGACAGTGATCGAAATCATGCTCAACCCCGACGGTACGTTGTGGGTTGAACGGCTCGGGGCACCAATGGAAAAGATTGGTACGCTCCCGGCCTCTCGGGCCGAATCGCTCATGGGTACGGTGGCCTCGACGCTGCGCACCCAAATCACGGCCCTGAATCCGATTCTCGAATGCGAACTGCCGTTGGATGGTTCGCGCTTTGAGGCGTTGATTCCTCCGGTTGTGGCCGGGCCTACCTTCACGATCCGTAAGAAGGCGTCGAAGATTTTCACGCTCGATAACTACGTGGAGTCGGGCATCATGACGCAGGCGCAGTGCGAGGCCATCGAGGCCGCTGTACGCAACCGCCGCAACGTTCTGGTCGTTGGTGGCACCGGCACCGGCAAAACCACCCTCACAAACGGCATCATCGACTACATGGCGAAGGCCTGCCCGCAAGACCGTATCGTCATCATCGAAGATACGGGCGAGCTGCAATGCGCCGCCACGAACGTCGTCATTCTCCGGGCAGTCGATCACGTCGATATGACCCGGCTACTCAAGGCAACCATGCGTCTGCGGCCCGACCGTATTCTGGTCGGTGAAGTCCGCGACGGCGCAGCGTTGGCCTTGCTCAAGGCTTGGAACACTGGCC
>NZ_KV793377.1:0-1118 GCF_001808475.1 Klebsiella sp. HMSC09D12
CTAAATTGCCGGTATCGGCGCAAACAGGAGTCGTACATGAATACTCAATTACTGAAAGTAGGCCAGTGCCTGAAGCACCTCAATGACGATGTAGCAGTTAGTGAAGTGACCCTCTCAGATGGCGAGATCTCTTACACCCTCTTAAACCTCGAATTACCGACCGCGTTCACCGTTGAGCAAGCCCGTATCAGCGCGCGCTTTGGCTGGACGCTTACAGATAAGACGCTATCCCTTGATGAAATCCGCAGCCGCCGCGAAGTCGTTCGCGTGTGTAAGCAGCGCCGCGATGAAGAAGCCGCGCGGAAGGCAGAGGAAGAACAGCGCAGCCGTGAGCAGGTATCAACGAATCCAGAGTATCAGGATCTACTGACCAAAAAAGACGAACCCAGCACGACGAAACTGGCGGCTAAAAATATCCGCCTGCTGCTGAAAAAGCATTTCAAGGGCATTAAGTTTTCAGTGCGTATGCGTGATTATTCCTGCATCAATGTGGGCTGGACAGACGGCCCGACGACTGATGAAGTGGACGCCGTAATCAGCCGTTTTCAGGAAGGCCGTTTTGACGGCATGACGGATATGTATGAATACGGTAACGACCCATTCAACAAGGTTTATGGGGGCGTGCAGTATCTTTTCACTTCGCGCGAATGCTCAGATGCTCTGATCGAGGAAGCGATCGCCAGCGTTAAAACCCGCTATAAATCGGTAGTTGGGGATGATTGCACGGTCGCAGCTTTCCGTTCCGGCAAGCTGTGGAACGTAGGTAATGAATATTTTAGCCACGGTCTGCAATCAGCCATTCACCAGGCAGCGGCCGCAATCAGTAAAAAATAAACAGGATGCCCCCCTAACGGGGGGTAAAATGTTATGAGGTTTTAGCTGTGTGTGGCAGAGTTCTAAAAAGGGAAACGTGAGAGAATATGAATACGATTAGTATAACGGAAATCGTGTTGAGTGTGCTTCTTGCAGGCGCTTTGGGACCGGTTTTGTTACGTCGAAAAAAAGGTCTGCTGTTACTGTTGTTGATTCTGGTCTGTACGATACTTTTGTTTCATGGTGTCACTACGATTTACTGATGTGGTCGAAAATCTTTAAAAGCGGAACCCCGGACGTCACCC
>NZ_KV793378.1:0-33922 GCF_001808475.1 Klebsiella sp. HMSC09D12
TTACCCGAAATCTGATTTATTCAACAAAGCCGGTTTTGGTATCCAGTTCGGTTAACGTAATGCCGTCAAAAGGGTGGTGATATTCGCGATGATCCCAGGTTTGCTGCACGATATATTTTCGGCCATCATCATCGTGGAAAAGAGAGGCATCAAAACCCACGCCGTTAAGCTTGACAGGATCGCTCCAGGGGCCGCGAATATCGGTCGCGGTGGTCAGATAGTTAGTCATGTCTTTAAAGGCGCCTTCGGTGACTTTGACATCGGTATAGACTAACCAGAATTGACCGTCGGCCCAGGAGAGCGCCGGCGCCCAAATACCGCCGGATGAGGGGTTGCCTTTCATATCCAGCAGGGTGGTCGTTGACAAAGGCGCAGGGAGAAGATTCCAGTGCTCAAGGTCTTTTGACTCATGTAAACGAACGCCAGGAAACCACTCAAATGTAGAGTTGGCGATATAGTAAGTGTCCTCGACACGGATAATACTGGGGTCGGCATTAAATCCACGTAAAATAGGGTTTTGAATAAGAGACATATCATTACACCTTTTTTATTTAAAAGTTCCAACTGCGTCAGATTTATATTTTTAACTACACGCGTATCTCATCAAGCTGACGATTGATATCGGTCACGTTTTTGTCCGAGATGGGATAAACCTGGATAATGATCATTGAAATAATCGCCAAAGCAATCGGGATCCAAACTGCGGTCATTATAATCCCCTCGATTGCGCTGGCACTTTGCCGGGCGCCGGTTTCATTGAAGCCATAAACGGCCAGCAACCATAGCGGAATCGCGCCGCCGATAGTAAAGCCAATCTTAAAAAAGAGCCCCATAATAGCGTTAATGATGGCAGCGTTTCGTTTGCCCGATTTTAGTTCGCCATATGCAATCACTTCCGGCACCAGCGCCCACATGAAGCCGGTCGCTGACGTTAAGCCCCACTGTTTAATAAATGTCGCGATGTAAGCAAGCCACAGCGCATCGTGCATACCCTCGCGCGACCAAATATAGGTTAATAATTCACCGACAATGAACATGGCCAGAAAAAGATGGAAGAACCCTTTTTTGCCAAAAATTTTCTTGAGTCGCGGCCAGAAAATGGGGAAAGCAATGCCCGGAATAGAGGCGACCAGGCCAACTGCGCCCATCCATTCTGAATGGCCAACAACGTACTGATTGAAAAAGCCATTTACCGTGTTCATAAAAAACATGAACGTAAAGGCCAGCATAAAGAACAGTCCGAGAATAACCAGCGGGCGATTATGTTTGAGTTCAAGAAAAAGATCGGTGGTTTTGACGTTAGCCGTCTGTTCCGCTGTCGCCACCACACGTTCTTTGGTGAATTTATAGCAGATGAAAAGCGCCACCGCGCCAATCAACATATAAATTGAGTAAACGCCAAACCAGGCATAGTTCGCAGAAGGATCGGTATAGTTACCCAGATTGAGTTCAATACCAAAAAAACCGGTGTCCTTCAGGCTGCGATCTTTAGGCGAAGCCATTTGTACAAACATCGGGAACAGAGTATAGACAAGCAGGTTGGCGCTGTTGGCCAGCATCATTCGCGTACTGGTGAGCTTATCAATCGATTCCGGGTCGCGCGTCAGTGAAGCGTTAAGTGAACCATAAGGAATATTCACGAGCGAATAGACTAAATCCAGCGCCAGATAGATGATAAAAGCAAAAGGGACTGAACCGCGGACGCCGGGGATCGGGGCAAAAAGTAAAGCGGAAAGGATCACCAGCGGCACGCCGGCTCTGAGCAGCCAGGGACGGTATTTCCCGGCGTTCGATGTTCTCTTATCAACGAAAGTTCCCACCATCGGATCCCAAAAGACATTGATGATGCGGACAAAAAGAAATATAAACCCTGCCGTTGCTGTACTGATGGTATTGACCGTCAGCATGTGCAGAGCAAGAAAACCGCCAATTGTGCCAAAAACCAGGTTTTGAGCAAAGTCGCCCATCCCATAACCAATACGTTCCCCGCGAGTTAATTTATGATATTCGTCATGGCGACTTTGCATTATGTTTTTACCCATGCTGAGCAGACTCCGGCTTGCTGTGTAGATGTGTAACACTTTCTGACATAAATGATCTCGAAGAATCTATTACGTTTTTAAATTAATTTATTATGTTTTTTTACTTCTGTGATCATCAAAGCAAAGGCAACTCCAGAGTATGTTGAGTCGCTACACAAAAATGCTATTCCGCCTGCGTTGGAATTTTCTAAAACCACCATTTTATCCCTTACAACTTGCATTCCTGCATAAAATGTACGCCAGATATCTCCCCGAGTGTTAAATATATAAAGCTGTTATTTGCGAGATGGCTCACATTTGGGGCTTTTCTTAATCGCTGAGTGAAATAACGTAATTGAATGACCGGGCAGGAGAATAGAGGATGTGCCACAATTATTAATTTACTTTTCCCTTGATTTTGGCGTTTAGCATGCAACGGTATTTTGCGAGGGGCACGGTCAGCGTTTTTACCACCAGCGCGGCGCTGTCGCAGTCGAGTCGTTACGGTGTTCCTGGCGGTAGCGCAGGTTAATACGTCCATCACTGCCGGCGGGTGGTTGGCCGATCCGCAAGCCTTGTGGACGCTTGCACTGCAATAAAGGCATGCAGTCGAAAAGGAGAGGGACGGGACAATAACGTTTTTACCCATACTGTTTTGCATTTATGCAGCCGATGAAGACTTGCCGGGTATATGCCGCAATAATCGTAAGGATATATCCGCAGGATTTTCCTTATACCCTATGAAAAATAGCAGGGGGCTGTTGGAATAAGGATATACGTTCCGTCGCAAATGCCAGAGCCGTTACTGAGTTCACTGCTGGTCAGCGAATTATCCTTTGGGTGGATTTATACGGATTAGCATTAATGATGACTCGTTTATTAGGAGGTGCGACAACCCGAATAGTGAAAAAACCTCACTGGCCGGACAAAATAAAAATTAAATTGTTCTCATGATAGCGACATATTCTGCCTGCCCGGAATGGGATTGTTATTATCTGAATAAGATTAACCTGTCTTGAGATAAACATGACAATGATAAAAAACTTCCATCAACGATGGCGGTTATCGCCGCTGGCCTTCCGCGACTATGACAACGGCAAGGACAATAGCGACAACCGCAAAACGATGGCGCCATCGTGCGGCCAGTGTACTTCTGGAACGATGTGCATTCGGCCTGGCTGGAAGCAAGCTATCAGCGCGTCGAGTACGATCGGGGCGGCGATAACCAAGGCTGGAAGCTGACGCTGTCGCAAAACATCGCCATTGGCATGGGGGCGGAGAGCCACCCGATGCTGCGATTCTACGTCCCCGGCGGCCAGGTGGACAATAAGCACATCGCCAAAGTGAACGACAGCAGCGTCGAACGGCTGCATTCGTTAAACGTCGGCGAGATGTTTGAGGCGTGGTTCCAGGTCTGTCGGCATCTACGCGAACAGGCTGGCCTGCGCCGGCCTGTTCGCGGGTTCTGTAGACTTAATTCACCGTCAGGCGCAGGGCCAGATCCTGCGGATAGGGATCAAAGTAGTTCTGCGTCTGCAGGTAACGATCCGGGTATTCCGCCAGATAGTGCTTAAGCAGCGTTAGCGGTGCGAGGATCGGCAGCAGTCCTGAGCGATAGTTAAGGATCACGTCGCGTAACTCGCCGCGCTGGCGGCTGTTCAGCTGGTTACGGAAGTAGCCCTGAATATGCATCAGTACGTTGGTGTGATTTTTACGCGAGGCGGGCTTTTTCAGGATCGCCATCAATTTGTCGCGGTACGCCACATAGAAAGCCTCCAGATCCTCCCATTCATGCAGCGAGGCAACGAACGGGCCAATTTCCCGGTAACCCGCCTGATGGTGAGCCAGCAGCTGAAGCTTATAGCGGCTATGGAAATCCAGCAGCCCACGGCGCGTCAAGCCACTTTTGTGCAAGCAGTTGAGCTCGTGCAGGGCAAAAACTCTTTCGACAAAATTCTCACGCAGCGCCGGATCGTGCAGGCGGCCGTCCTCTTCTACCGGTAGCCAGGGATATTTCTCCAGCAGCGCGGCGGTAAATAACCCTGTGCCTTCTTTACGTCCGCGATTGCCCTTATCATCATACAGCCGCACGCGCTCCATACCGCAGCTCGGTGATTTGGCGCAGACGATAAATCCCGATAGTTCGCCCAGCGTCGTAAGGTGGGCGCTGGCAAAATCGGCCATTTTCTCCGTTACGTCGTTGTGCGGAGCATGGGTGAAGCGCATGCGGATATCCCCTTCGCGAGTTTGGACCAGCCGCAGCGCAGGCCGGGGAACGGGCAGGCCGATCGCCATCTCCGGACAGACGGGTTTAAACGCGACCCATTGCGCCAGCTCATCCATCACGAATCCCATTCGCTTATGCCCGCCGTCGAATCGCACGGCCGCACCGGTCAAACATCCGCTGATCCCAATCAAAGGTTGTGTGCTCATGGCATAATCCTCTTTTATTGTGCTGTCCGGGTGAAGAAAAGGGTGACGGTGGCGACGGTAACGCCAAATTTCTTCAACTCAGTTTTGTTGAACAGATGCGCGCCGTCCTGCAGGAACATCCAGTCGTCGAAATCGAGTCGCCAGCGGCTACCCTCGGCTTTTACGTTCATGCTGTAGCGCCAGTGAAAAGCGTTTCCCGATGCCTTGCCAAGCGCCACGCCGGTAATATCGCCAGCGGTGCCTTGATAACGGTTGTCGCCGGTGCGGCGAATGCGCCATACCCGCTGCTGCTTTTCGCCATCATCGTAGACAAAGCGTTCATGTAGCGTCAGCGTGTCGCCAACAACCTCACCGTCAATCTCAACATGAAAGCGGCGTAGCTGCTTGCCATGGCGATCCTGCACCATCCCCCATGCTTCGGTTTTACCCTGAAAATAGTGGAAGATATCCAGCGCCGGCTGCTGCTGTCGATAATCGGTCACTTCGGCGCTGCAGCCCGCCAGCGCCAGCATCAGCAGCGCGAGGCCAAGGGTCAAAATGCGTTTCATGATGTTCGCTCCGCGGTGAGCTGCACGACGCTGATGGTGCGGGCGTTAAATCCGGCCTCACAGTAGCCGAAGTAATAAAGCCACATGCGGCGGAAACGTTCATCAAAGCCGAGCTTCTCGATATCCTGCCAGGCGTGGAGAAAACGCTGCCGCCAGTGGGCCAGGGTACGGGCGTAGTCCGGGCCCATATCGAACAGATCGCGCATCACAAAATCGGTATGGCGCGTCATCAGTTCGTTCATCACTGTAATGCTGGGCAAAAATCCGCCCGGAAAGATATAGCGCTGAATAAAATCCACGCTTTTGCTGTAGCCGCGATAGCGCTGGTCCTGGATGGTGATTGCCTGGATCGCCATCCTGCCGCCCGGACGCAAGCGCGCCTGACAGGTGCGGAAAAAAGCCGGCAGATAGCGTTGGCCCACGGCCTCAATCATCTCCACCGACAGCAGCTTGTCGTACTCGCCGGTGAGATCGCGGTAATCGCAGAGCAGCACGTCGACGCGATCCTGAAGCCCGGCGCGGGCAATCCGCGCTTTGGCCCACTGAAACTGTTCCTGTGACAGGGTGGTGGTGGTGACCCGACAGCCGTAATGGCGAGCGGCGAATTCGGCCATTGCCCCCCAGCCGGTACCGATCTCCAGCAAATGATCGCCGGGCGTAAGCGCCAGACGCTCGCACAGGCGCGCCATTTTAGCCCGCTGGGCCTGGGTGAGATCCTGACCGTCATCGGTAAACAGCGCGCTGGAGTAGAGGAGCTCGTCGTCAAGAAAGCGGGCGTAAAAGTCGTTGCCCAGATCGTAATGGGCGGCGATATTCTCCTTCGCCTGCGCGCGCGAGTTGCGGCGCGTCCAGTGGCGCAGTCGTTCTACGGGCTTGCCCAGTAGCCGGAAGCCGCGCTCCAGCCGCCCCAGCACCTGGCCGTTGCGCGCCAGGATCTGCAGCAACTGCGTCAACTGCTGGCTCTCCCATTCTCCGTCCATCCAGGCCTCCGCCGCGGCAAGGCTGCCGCCAGTGAGTAAGCGCCAGTAGACGCCCGCGGAGAGGACCTGCGCGTCGGCGCGTAACGTCGCGGCGGGGTCGCCAAAGTGAAAGGTCTGCGCCCCTTCGCGAACGGTGAGCGAGCCTTCACGAATGCCGCTCAACAGACGAAAGAGCAACCAGCGCGCGATACGTACGTTGCGCGGGATATCGGGCTCAAGCGCAAAAACGGGATCGGTCATGAGCGTTCACTCCTGCTGACAGGATGGTTGTACAGCGGCACGCGCTTGAGCCACAGCCGTAGCGCCTGCCAGTAAATCGCGAGAACGGTTTTCAGCGTCATCAGCGGAATGCGCAGCAGCAGCCCTCGCAGGTTGGCCCGGGTTAAGGGTTCACGGCTCAGGGCCAGCGTGGCATCGAAGACTTTTGCCGTCTGATGGTTCTCAATATGCATATGCAGCGTTTTACCGGGCCGGTTGAATCGCCAGTGATAGACCATGTCCATCGGGTTAAACGGCGAGACGTGAAAGGCCTTATCCAGCGGACGCGTCCGTTGGCCGTCCACGGCGTAGTAATGCCGTTCATTCCACGGCGTGTTGCGCACTTCTGCCAGTACCCAGCGCAGGGCGCCTGCGCCGTCATAGCAGTAGTAAAAGTTGACCGGGTTAAAATGAAAGCCCAGATAGCGCAGCTGGGTCAGCAGCATAACGCGGCCATCCGGACGCGCGCCGGTCAGGCTTTCCAGCCGATTCAGAACCTGCGCTTTCAGCGGCGTACCCAGCGGGTAATCCGCATCGTAAAAAGAGGCGGCAGCAAAACTATTGCGGCGGATACCCACTTCGCTGAGCAGGTCCAGTTCATCCAGATCGAGCCAGGCCATGAAGATGCGATAGCGAAAATGGTGCGCTTTCGGCTGGAGACGGCGGTGGCGTAATACCCCTTCATACAGGCAGCTGTTCATTTCAGCGATTCTCCGTCGCGGCGATGCCGTTGACCACATCGAGGGCGCTGCGCACGCCATCTTCATGGAAGCCGTTATACCAGTACGCGCCGCAGAACCAGCTCCGCTGGCGGCCGTTGATCTCCTCGCGCCGCAGCTGAGCCGACCCGCTTTGTGGATTAAACAACGGATGTTCATAGACCATACGTTTCCAGACGAAGCGCGGGTCCACCGGCGTCGGCGGATTGAGGGTGACGCAGAACAGCGGGGCGTCGGCAGGCAGGCCCTGAAGAATATTCATGTTGTAGGTGACGCAGGCGCTGGCCTGATCCTGCTCGCTCAGGCGATAGTTCCAGCTGGCCCAGGCGCGCTTACGCACCGGCAGCCAGCGGGGATCGCTGTGCAGAACCACCTCGTTGCGCTGCCAGCCGATATCGCCCAGAATCTCGCGTTCGGCGACGGTGGGTTCCGCCAGCATGGCCAGCGCATCGGCCGAATGGCAGGCGAAGATCGCCTGATCGAAATGCTCCTCTCCCGTTGCCAGTTGCAACGTCACGCCATCCTGACCGCGGATAACGTTTTGCACCGGCGTATTGAGGCGGAGGCTCAGGCGATCGCCAGACCGGACAAGCAGGGCGCGGACGTATTCGCGCGAGCCGCCGGGCACCACGTACCACTGCGGACGCTGGCGGATATCCAGCAGGCCGTGATTATCAAAGAAGCGTAAGAACAGCGCCAGCGGGAAGCGACGCATCTCCTGTAGCGACGAAGACCAGATAGCGGCCCCCATCGGCAGAATGTAGTGGCGCGCAAAAAAAGGGCTAAAGCGGTGGCGCTCGAGGAAGGTCTGTAGCGTGGCGGCCGGGTCGAACGCGCCTCCCAGAGCCTGCTTCGCCAGCCGATTAAAACGGACGATTTCTCTCAGCAGACCCCAGAAGGCCGGCTTAAGCAGATTGCGTCGCTGGGCGAAAAGCGAACTCAGGCTATGACCGTTATACTCCAGGCCACTCTGCGGGTTATGGACCGAAAAGCTCATTTGCGTTTTTTGGCCGCGGATCCCCAGCTCGCTCAGCAGGCCGATAAAGTGTGGATAGGTGCGATCGTTATACACAATGAATCCGGTATCGATGGCCCACGTACCCTGCGGCGTGGCGATATCCACCGTGGCGGTGTGCCCTCCCGGCGTGGATGCAGCTTCGAACAGGGTTACCTGGTGTTGCGCGGCAAGACGCCATGCGCAGGTCAGCCCGGCAATCCCGCTGCCAATAATCGCGATTTTCATGACCGTACCATCCTGCGTAACAGCTTGCGTTGAAGACTTTCAGGAAGCCCGGCCAGCAGGCGCAGAAGCAGACAAAAGCCAGTCGGGAAGGCGATACGATCGTGACCTTTCGCCAGGCCGCGGCGAATGGCTTTCACCGCCTGCTCCACGCTCACCTGTCCAGGCATTGAAAAATCGTTCTGACGCGTTAGTGGGGTATCAACAAACCCAGGCGAAACGACCGTGACGGCGATCCCTCGTGGCTCCCAGTCCAGGCGCAGACTGTTGGCAAACCAGGTTAGCGCCGCTTTCGATGCGCCATAGGCCTCGGCCCGTGGAAAGGGCAGCCAGTGCGCCATCGAGCTCACCAGCACCACGCGATTCCCGGCTGACAGCTGCGACTGAAGCGCTGCCAGGCAGTTCACCGGCCCGAGAAAATTGGTGGTGATGACTCTTTCAACCAGCCCGGCATCAACCATGCCGCGATCGAGGTACTCGCAGGTCCCGGCGCAGAGAATGACCCAATCGGCGCGGCAGTTGGCGAGCGTCTGGCGACAGGCATCCCTGTCCGTCATATCGAATGAGAGAACGCGGATGTTGGGGCTGTGCTGCTGTAGCGCCGCCAGACGAGACGGATCGCGGCCGCAGGCAATGACAAGATGACCATCCGCAGCAAAGGATCTGGCGAGCCCGGCGCCAATGCCGGAGCTGGCGCCGGTGATCAGAACAGTCATCATTTCCGCACCCTCCGCTTGACGCCGCGCACCGCCGATCCCAGCAGGGGAAGATGTTCATACAGCATCTCTCCGGCGTCGTAGTAGTCACGCTGATGAATAATGCGTTCGTCCTCGATGGTGACCGTTGAACATCCCGCAAGCTCTAGCGCCGCTCCGCCGGCAAGTCGCGGATGCGACCAGTGCATGGTCCAGGCGACGGCAAAGCGTTGACCGGCGCAGAGCGGCGCATCGAGGGTGAAACGGCAGTGATCCACGTTAGCCAGCAGGTGTGAAAGGTAATCCTGGATTGCGGCCAGTCCCTGATGTTGGCCAAAAGGATCGATCAGCACGGCATGGGCATGGTACAGCTCGGCCAGCGCTGAGGGCGGCTGGGTATCCAGCGTGGCATAGTACGCGCTAAAACGACTGATGGCGGACGACGAGGGACGCATAGGTCACTTCCTGAGTAAACAATGTGGCATAGTTAAAACTTACACAATTAATAATATTTGTCCAAGTTTTGGTGAAAATATTTTTTATTATTGTTATTTATCATATGGTTATTATTGAATCTTTGATGCGTGGTTCTGGAGGCGTTAGCGAGAAAAGAGGCGTCTGCGAGCGGGTGCGAAAAAGTTGCACGAAAAAGCAAAGGGGGATTTTTGTTGGGGCGATACTGAGGGGCCTGTTCGCTGCGCCACGGGGTGTGGCGCATACCATTACAGCGCGACAATCTCCAGCGAGACAACCTGCTGCTGCCAGCGTTCAATCTGCCTCTGCCGGGCAGGCGAGAGTTTACCGGTCGTCACCAGCAGCCATTTGCGTTCTGGCAGGATCTCCGGTGCAAGGGTTGCGGGAGGGATGGGAAGGACGTCGATGCGGTGACCCTTGCCGGTGCGCTTGAGCGCTTCAAGCCAGATTTCGCAGGCGTCCGTCAGGTGCCAGCCGGTGATCAGATAGTTATCGCCGGGCGCTTTTTTGTCCCCTTCGAGGCAAAAGGAGGTATAGGCGATAATGATGCCATCGAGGATTTCGCGCAGCGTCATGATTGCCGGGACATTGGCGGAAACCTGGCTACGCAGCGGGCGCAGCACTTCGGTGACCAGCTCGGGGCGGGGATATTCACGACCGGCGTCGTAAATCAGCTGGCGCAGTGATTCGATTTTTCCCTCTTTCAGTCGCTGCAGCATGCTTTCCTGCAAGGTGAGCCAGTTATTTGTCCGTCGCGCGCCGGGACGGGCCAGCAGGGGCTTGACCTGGCTGACCGGCACCCCTTTTTTGACCCAGTCGAGAATTTTGAGCGCCTGCTGAATATCGTCATCGCTGTACAGACGATGGCCGCCATCGGTACGCTGTGGCTTAAGGAGGCCGTAGCGACGCTGCCAGGCGCGAAGCGTGGTCGCGTTAATGCCGCAAAGCTGCGCAAATTCACCGATGGAGTAGGTCATAAGGTACACCTGATAATCAACAATACTCTCAATAATATACTACGAATAGCGGCGGGTTGAATGGCTTGCCCCGTTTACCACCCGCCGCCAGCGTTGCCATCGCTCAGTGAGCGGAAAAAGCATACAACCCATAAATCGCCGCCATCCCTGCGATGCTGACCATCGTACTGATGACGAACCAGGTCCTGAACGGCTGCTTCTGCGTTTTGTGGCGGAACAGCCTTTGGCCCGCTATCGCGCCAGCCCAGCCGCCCAACAGGCCAAATGACAGTAAAGTGGCCTCGGGCACTCTACGCCAGGCCCTGCGCGCCGCCATTTTATCCACGCCATAAATCACCAGCGTCAGTACGTTAATCAGCAGCAGCCAGACAGCAAAGGGCCAGGAGGTAAAAAAGCTACCGATCGCTGCGAAGATCAGTAGCAGCCAGCAACACCGGTTGAGATGCATAATATGAGCCGCGGTTATTTTTCAGCGTGAATGCAAGCCGCATTATACGCATTACCCGCGACGAGAAAACTCCGCTGCTCGTATCGGATTCCGTGAGCTTATTTCGCCGGTTGACGGCTGGTGAGCAAAGTCATACCCACCGCGGCAAGCAGCAAAATGCCGCTTAAGCCAAACGCGCTTTGCCACCCCAGGCGGTCGAATGCCCAACCTCCAGCAGTTGAACCCAGCGCGATCGACAGCTGAATGACGGCGACCATCAGGCCGCCACCCGCCTCGGCATCATTGGGCAGGGTCCGCGCTATCCAGGTCCACCAGCCGGTTGGCGCCGCCGTCGCCAGCATTCCCCATAAGCTTAACAGTACGGCAACGGGCCAGACGTGGTGGCCGACCAGAAGCAGCGTTGCGGCAATCGCCGCCATCAGCAACGGGAGGGTGATTAAGGTCTGATAAAACCGGGCGTTGAGGAGCGTCGAAACGCACAGAGTGCCGATAAAACCCGCGACGCCGATAGCGAGCAGAATCAGTGACAGACCTGAGGCGCTGATATGGGTTACCGTTTCCAGAAATGGCCGCACGTAGGTAAATAAGGCAAACTGGCCCATAAAGAAAAGTCCGCAGGCCAGCAGGCCGATGGCGACGATGGGGCGGCTGAACAGACGAAGCAAAGCACCGCGTGGCCGACTCGCTGTGGCGCTTTCCATCGCTGGCAGGCTGACGCACTGCCAGATGAATGCAGCTGTCGCCAGCGGCACGAGGCAGAAAAAAGCGCCGCGCCAGCCGACGGTGGCTCCCAGGTAGCTGCCAAGCGGCGCCGCTACGACGGTTGCCAGCGCGTTACCGCCGTTGAAAATCGCCAGCGCACGGGGAACCTGGTGCGCCGGCACCAGTCTGATAGCGGTGGCCGCCGACATGGACCAGAAGCCACCGATAACGACGCCAATCAGGGCTCTTCCCGCCATATAAACCGCATAGTTGTGGGCGAGGGCAACAATCATTCCCGACGCCGCCATCAGCACCGTCAGCCCCAGCAGGAGATATTTACGATTCAGACTGCCGGCAAGGTCAGAGATGGTCAGGCTGGTCAGCACCGCCAGGGCGCCGGAAATCGCAATGCCCTGGCCTGCCAGCCCCTCGGTGATATTTAACTCTCTGGCAATCGGCGTCAGCAGGCTGACCGGCAGAAATTCGGAAGCGATAAGGACAAAAACGCACAGCGTCATGGCAAAGACGCCGCCCCAGTGGGCGGGGGGTTGAGGGTGTGGTGTATTACGACTCAATATGGACATGATGGACATCTCTGGATATTTTTTCGGCCAGATTCAGGCCCTGCCGCAAAGGACGCCTGGCATGGAATAGCGGCAAAAAAGGCGGTGAAAAGTCATGGGCGCGAGGGTCAGCCGCCCGCAAAGACGGGCGGCTCGGGGGCGTTACCTCAGGCTGGTTTTGAAGAACTGTTCAAATCTGGCAAACGGGATTTTACCGGCCGCATTATCATACAGATCGACATGGTTCGCGCCGGGGACAATGACCAGCTCTTTCTCTTTACTGCCGATAGCCTTGAAAGCGTCTTCGGCAAAATAGCGTGAGTGGGCATTTTCACCGGTTACGATCAGCGTCGGGATGGTGACTTCATTGGCATAGCTCAGCAGCGGCATATTCATAAACGACAGCGGCATGGTCGCGTTCCACGCGCCGGTTGAGTTGACGGAGCGGGCGTGGAAACCGCGCGGCATGCGGTAATAATCAAAGAACTCTTTCAATACCGGGTTCGGGTTGGCTGGCAGGGTTTCCGGCAGGATACGATCGCCCGCGCTGGCGTTGCCTTTCTCATCGACATAAATGTCATGTCCGCCCGGTGCGAAGGTACCGTTTTCCGCATCTTTCCAGCGCTGCGCGTTCAGATATTGCAGTACGGCGCGGCGATCGGCGGTGGTATAACGATCTTTACCGTCGCCAACGCCATGGCCCATCGCGCGGCTCATATCGTACATAACGCTGGTGGCCACCGCTTTGACGCGGGTATCCATCGCGGCATCGTTCAGCGCCATGCCGCCCCAGCCGCAGATGCCGAGCAGGCCGATTCGGTTGCGATCCACTTCGTTTTGCAATCCTAAAAAATCCACCGCCGCGCTGAAATCCTCAGTATTGATATCCGGCGAGGCGACGTTACGCGGATGACCGCCGCTTTCCCCCGTGTACGAAGGATCGAAGGCGAGGGTGACAAAGCCCTGTTCTGCCAGGGTCTGGGCATACAGCCCGCTGGACTGCTCTTTCACCGCGCCGAAGGGGCCGCTTACGGCAATCGCCGCCAGCTTGCGCTCGCCGCGATCTTTAGGGATGTAGAGATCGCCGACCAGGGTGATCCCGTAGCGGTTCTGGAAGGTCACCTTGCGGTGATCGACTTTCGCGCTTTTCGTAAAGGTTTTGTCCCAGGTTTCGATCAGCGAAACGGGCGCGTTCGGATTGGTTGTATCGGCATAGCTCATGGTTGTTACTCCACTTAATGATGCGCATAGCAGCATGGCTGGCATGACGGCCGTCAGTTTTCTGGTGAACGCTTTCATCAATATTTCCCCTAAAACAGGTTCCTGATACAGGTTTCATACGGACAACGCTGCTGTGCTTTGTTGCAGTGCGCTGATTATAGTTAGCAGTCAGAGTGCTGATTAGCGGGGGGAAAGTGCTAAGATTCATATCAAATTGTGATAAATAGCGAAACGGTAGCGGGGAGAATGATGGCGAGGCGGGAAAACTATAACGATCTTTACCTTTTCATGCTGGTGGTGCGGGAAGGGAGCTTTACCGCCGCCGCGCAGCGGCTTGGGCTGGCGCAATCCGGCGTCAGCCGCGCCGTACGCGAACTTGAAGAAAGGCTCGGCGTACAGCTTCTGGTGCGCACGACCCGTAAACTTTCACTTACCCAGGCCGGCGAGCAGCTCTATCGAACGGTAGAAGCGGGCTTTGATGCATTGGATTCGGGGCTTTCCACTCTGGCGTATTATCGCAACACGCCTTCCGGCACCGTCCGCATTAACGCCAGCCAGCATGCGATTGATAAAGTCCTTCTGCCGAAGCTGGCGGTGTTCAAGCAGCGCTATCCTGATATCCGGCTGGAACTTATTAGCGAAAGTCGGTTTGTCGATATTATTGCAGAGCGGTTTGATGCCGGGGTGCGTCTTGGGCCGGAGGTCGGCGGCGGCATGGTCGCAGTGCGCATTTCGCCCGATATGGAGATGGCCGTTGTCGGCACGCCCGAGCATTTTCGCCGCTACGGTTTCCCGCAAACGCCAGCGGATCTGGTCGTCCATCCCTGTATCGCTTACCAGTTTGGCGACGGTAGCCTTTACGCCTGGGAGCTGAATGAGCAGGGTAAAAAAATTACCCACCGGCCTCAGGGGCAGTGGGCTTTTGCCGACAGCTATATGGAAGCGAAAGCCGCCCGCCTGGGACTGGGCCTGGCCTATGTTCCGCAGGAGCTGGTCGCCGACGACCTGGAGCGGGGCGCGCTTATCAGAGTCCTGCAGCGTTACAGCCAGCGGCTGGAAGGCTCTTTTCTCTATTATCCTCATCGCAACGTCTCCCCCGCGCTGCGGGCGGTGATAGATACATTGCGAACTTGAGCAGGCACGAGGATGCCTGATACGGGAGACGTGCACGAGGAGAGGAGCGGTGGCCGCGGCGGTCAGTGACCGGCGCAGCGCCGAATGCGAAGTTATTAGAGAAATAAGGGTATGTATTTTTAATGTTAAATGTTGTGGTTGTATTTGTTAATTTTTACGCCAATTCCTATAATCATCGCCCAACATGTTAGTAGGGCTAAGCGATGAAGTTATTATCTACGGAGCGCACCGATATCTGTTTACTGGCGCCCGACCATGCACGGCATTTACAGGATTATTTGCTGGAAAACCGTTCTCACCTTGCGCCATTCGAACCCTTGCGAAATGACGACTATTTTACGTTAGACACTATTGCGCAAAGAATCAGCAGCGCGCGCAGAGAGGATGACGAAAAACGTAGCCTGATGCTGGTTTTCACCCTCAAAAATGAACCGCAAATCATCGGCAGTATCAACTTCACTAACTTTGTCTTCGGCGTTTTTCAGGCATGCTATCTGGGCTTTTCCCTCGATCGCGCCTGCCAGGGAAAGGGCCTGATGCGCGAAGCGTTAGAGCAGGCGATTCGGTACGTGCGTGAGAATTACGGGATACACAGGATCATGGCCAATCATCTGCCTGATAACGTGCGGAGCAGCAATACCCTTAAAAGTCTGGGTTTTGTGCAAGAGGGCTATGCGCACTCTTATCTGAAAATTAATGGTATCTGGCAGGATCACGTCCTGAACGCATTAATCTTTCCGGAATGAGTATCTGCTGTCGTGCTGTGAATTAATCCTGTTAATTTCACCCATGAGGACGGTATAAAATTTGTTTTTCACAATAAGCTCTCTAACCATTCGGTAAACACCCGAACTTTGCGGGAAAGATGGCGGTGCGGATACAAAAGTGACAGTTTGCGATCGGGGGTAGGATTGTCGGGTAAGACTTCCACTAACAGCCCCCGGTCGAGATAAGGCTGTAAAAACACGTTCATCCCCTGGACTAATCCCAGGCCTGCCAGCCCCGCAGATAAATAGGTTTCTGAGTTATCCACGACCAGCTTACCGGGAAGCGTCATTTCAACGGGGCCTTCTGGCGTGGTAAACGTCCACGGCATGCTTTGTCGGCTGTTGCTGTTAATCCAGTTGATCGCCTGATGCTGCTGTAAATCCTCCAGCGTGTTCGGCGCGCCGTAGCGGGCAATATAGGCCGGGCTGGCGCAGGTCGTCATTTTAATATTGCCCAGCTTACGGGCGATATAGTCTCCGTCATCCAGTTCCCCGACGCGGAGCAGGCAGTCAAGACCATCGCGCAGCATATCTCTCCGGCGATCTGAGCTACTAAGAATGATTTCGAGGTCAGGATGCTGGCGATAAAAATCAGGAAGCCTGGGGACAACCAGTAAAGTTGCAAAAGCGATGGGCATATCAACCCGCAACTGGCCGCGCAGTACGCGATCGGCGCCAAAAGACTCCAGCAGCTCATCCGCCTGGGAGAGTAAAGGTTTACTCCGGTGATAAAACGTTTCCCCGTCAGGCGTCAGGCTAATGCGACGCGTGGTTCGCTGCAGCAAACGCGTACCGCAGTGCTGCTCAAGCAGCTGTAAGGCTTTCGTCACGGCGGGGCGATGAACTTGCAGGTTTTCTGCTGCCTGAGTAAAGCTGCCTGATTCGACAATTTCAATAAAAATTCTTATAGATTCAAAGAGATTTAATTGCATGGCTGGATTCTTTTGCCTGATGCCAGAGTAGATATTGTTATCAATTTTATAATAGTGATGAACTTTTTTAGCTATTTTTCTAAATAATCTAACGTCATACACTCCTTCCAGCAAAAACGAACCGCGCCGTAGCGCCACTGCGAAGGATAATCCATTATGAAAACTAACCGTATCTGCCAGATCCTGCATATTGAAAAACCGGTGATTCAGGGCCCTCTCTCCTGGTTGACCGATGCCCGTCTAGTCGCCGCAGTCAGCAATGCCGGGGGACTTGGCGTACTTGGCCCTAATGCCGGATTAACCGCCGCGACTGCGGTATCAACGCCCGAAGAAACCGCTGAAAAAATGCGCGAAGAGATTCGTAAAACTAAGCAACTGACCGAAAAGCCTTTTGGTGTGAACCTGATCCCCTCTCCAGACAATGACATCTGGACTCCACCCATTCTGCAGGTAATTAAAGAAGAGGGCGTCAGCGCTGTGGTTTATACCGGCTACGGTGAAGGGGCGATCATACCGTCGTTATTTAATGAACTTAAACAGGCGGGTATTGCTATTATTTATCGCGATATCAATCCAACGCCTGAAAATACTCGTCTTGCTGAAGAGGCCGGCGCCGATATCATTGTCGCGACCGGTTTTGATGAAGGGGGAACCTTGCCGGGCACCGCGCTGGGTACTTTTTCAATCGTGCCGCTGATTGCCGATGCGGTGAAAAATATTCCGCTAATGGCTGCGGGTGGTATTACTGATAACCGCACCGCCAGAGCGGCGCACGCATTAGGCGCCGAAGGGGTATTTGCCGGTTCGGTGTTCATCGGAACGGAAGAGAGCAGGGTACCGCTGTCGATTAAAAACAGAATTATTGCCGCCAACGGTCTTGATTTGCTGCTGTTCCGCACGCAGCCGCACTACTATCGCTCCCTGCCGGGCAGGCTCGCTGAAACTTTGGTCGCAATGGATAAGGCCGGCGCAAGTCATGAAGAGCTCGGCAGAGCAATGGGGGGATTGCGTGGCTTGCGTATTGGCATGCTGGAGGGGAATGCTGAAGAAGGCTATATCTCACTCGGTACGGGGATCGGCACTATCCGCAGCATCAAAAGCGCCGCCAGTGTTGTGAACGAGTTAGCCGTAGGCTGAAAACCGACGCAACAAAATCATGACGGGATCTCGCGGTTGCCAAACCCCGTCATGGCATCACGCACCAAACGCGCCGTCAATGGTCTGCATGGCTCCAGTTACGAACGAGGCTTTCGGGCCTGCCAGCCCCGCGACCATTGTTGCGACTTCTTCGGGACGACCGTGGCGTTTAATAAATACTACTTTTGAGCCATGAGGCAATATCCTGGGTAGGTATATTATTTTGTGCATTCCACGTTTTATTACTTGGCCACCACATACCGTCTCCCCTGGCAAAAGCTGCGCGATAGCGAAGCATTCCATCGTCCGGGTTTGAACGTAGTTGTTCCAGTAGAGTGGGCAAAGTGAGTACCTTTTTTGAAAAGCATTTTTGAGTTACCCGCTCAACGGTGTCCGCCAGTTTTCTATAGGAAGTGGTTTCTCCGGCGATAAAGATAACTTCATTTCTCACCCGCGGTTGTTGCAAATAAATCGCGGTGGTCAGACGGCCAATATCCGCAGGTGTTGTTACGGTAACCTGGGTATCCCAGCTGCCGAGGGCATTAATCGTATTTTTCGATAAATTCACCACGTCGAAGGCAGGCTCGAAAAGAAAACTGGTAAACATACCGGTCGAAATAATCACCCATTCTGTGGCGATTTGTTCCCGTAATAATGTTCTGACATCATACTGTTCGTCCCAGACGGGTTGACCGCTGTCTTTTCCGACTACATCGTAATTTACGCCAAACTGCCAGGGAAAATAGCGCTTCACTCCGGCCTCCAGTACCGCACGGGTAATCTTTATCTGGGTTCCTGTGCCTGCAATAAAGCCCATGCAGTTGATGATGGTATCAAACTCTGCAAACGGGCCCGTTAACGATGCAACCGTACCAGCGGCTACGTCGCAGGCAATAAATTCTGCCCCCGCCGCCGCCAGTTGTTGATGGCTAGCAGAAAGCAACTCCCCCCGATCGCCCCACGATCCTGGCGACACGATAACCGCGACGGTACCATTTTGTCGCTTGACCGCCGGGATTAATGAGCTGAGTACGGCTGCGCCCAACTGTCCCGCTCCCAGCACTAACACCTTTTCACCTGCATTAATATGAGATTCTCTCATTCTGACTCCTTACTGATCAGATCACACTATCAATTGGGTTTAGGGAAGTTTAGGTCGATCAGCTACATTCGATAAGGACTCAACATTGGGTTAAACTGTTCGCAAATATGGAACAATCGCGTGGGTGAAGGGGCAAAATGGATAAGCTGGAATCAATGCAGGTCTATGTTTGCGTGGTGGATTCACACGGGTTCGCCAGAGCGGCTGAAGTGCTGGGGCTGCCTCGCTCAACGGTATCGCGGGTGATTAAAGAGCTTGAAGCATACCTGGGAATTCAGCTTTTACAGCGTACCACCCGTAAGCTTAGCGTGACGGTAGACGGCCGCAGTTATTATACAGAGTGCAAAAGGCTTCTGGCTGAGATCGCCACCCTGGAGTCCTCTTTCCCCGGTAGATTTGCGCAGCCCAGAGGACGCTTTAAAGTGGGTATGCCGCAGTCCCTTGCCCGACATTGTATTATCCCAGGGCTGCCGGAATTTCTGCAGCAGTATCCCGGTCTGGATATCACGATTTGTTCAAGTGATGACGTAGAAGATATTATTCAGGAAGGGTATGACTGCGCGATACGAACGGGCAGAATCGACGATTCGACCACTTTGGTTGCCCGACCGCTTGCCAGCTTTCGCTGGGCGATTCTCGCATCTCCAGACTATATTGCCGCTCATGGTCGGCCGGAAACTCTTGACCAACTGGAACAGCATCGCGCCGTTGGCTACCTGAACCACCGTACCGGTCGGAGTATCGAGTGGCATTTTTCGCTTGCTGAGGGGGATTATGCCCTTCGCATGAAAGAGACGCTGGTCGTCGACGATACGGATGCCTACATTCAGGCCGGAATACAAGGGTTTGGGCTCATTCGGGTTGCCAGCTATCTGGCTATGCCGTACCTGCGCAGCGGCGCGCTGGTCTCCTGTCTGGAGAACTTCTCTTCTGCTTTGCCCCTTTCGCTGGTTTATCCGCAAAACAGATACCTTCCTCCTTCGGTACGGGCGTTCTATGCGTGGAGCAAAGCGCTGTTACAGCAGGCGGTCACTGACGAATAATCGCTATCCATGGCGTTAATATTCGGGCCATTAAGCCGCGATTATGTGAGCGCCGTAACCTTGCTTCCGCCACGCGAGCAAAATAAAACTTGCTATCAAACTACTTTTGTGCGATCAATAGATGGTTGATTTACTCCACAGATCCAGTAATGAAACGAGTAGTAAAGCAGTTCTCATCTCAAGCGTTATCCATCGATAATCCTTCTTTAGAGTCTCCTTTTCGTTATTAATTAATTCTGTGAAGCAAATAGTGTTAAGTTTTTTGAACCTGCGACAACGATGACGGTCTAAGCCCGAGTAGACAAGTTCAGAAGCTGACGCGAACGGTGATAGCAAAAGTGGTAGTTTTAGTACCGCCGTTTAGCGTGAAAAAGTGCAAAAGAGATATCGCTGTCCTGAAAGCACGCAACTTTTTATTGAAATTTACCGAACATTACGTGCCCTGAGGGCAAATTAAGCAAACAACAACATTAAAAAATCGCTGGTGCAGTAATAGAGCTCAATCTGGACTAAGCTTCAGAGGTATCTATCAGAAGTAATGACAATGAGTCATTGTTATTCTCAACCATTCAGAGCAGCGCGTTGACGCTGTAACAGAAAGCCGGGAAGGTGATTTCTGTGAATGTTCCTGCGGTAGAGAATGTTGTAGCAAAAAGAGGCTAACATCATGATTGACCACATTCATTTCAGGTGCCCATGCTGTCATGGGTCACAGTACAGAACATCGACTTACGATGTGTCTGAAAAAAATCCGTTTGGCGCGAAATGCATTTTTTGTAAATCGGCAATGATTACATTCGATAATATCGCCCCGCATATTGCCAGAAACTCGGCATCGCTCGAGTTACGGAAGTAACCTGGCGGCCCTGAAAGGGGCCATTAATCTTAAATTATTCAATATTGTCACCCTTTTGTCACTAAGCTGCCTGCGGGCGGCTTTTTTGTGTAAAAAAATCGCTTACGATTCGCAGGCGAAAGCATTATGGCCATAATTACAGTACATAACTGGTAGCACCGGCATCCGGAAAAGTGTGATCTTGATCAATGTTGCCTGCCCGTAATGCCATTAAAAATGAGATAAGAAAAATAAATGTAATGGATTAATGGTGATTAATATGGCGATTAAAGAGTTTTTTATTCAGACACAACCGGAAAGGCGCCGTTATGGCGTAGCGCTATTTGTCGGGGTGGTTGCAGGGATTATGTCTGCGTTCGTTAAATGGGGTGCGGAAGTTCCTTTACCCCCTCGAACCTTTTCCGGTGGCAGGGATGAGTTTAATCCGCCGTATCTTTTCTTGCGCGACTATCTGGGAATTGACCCCACGCATACGGTATATACTTTTTCCGAGCATATCATTAATCCGGTTATGGTGACGCATATTATATTCTCTCTGGTGTTTGCGGTGGGATATTGCGTTGTTGCTGAAATCTTTCCGAAAGTCAAATTATGGCAGGGGGCGTGGGCAGGGATTGTTGCTACCATTGCCGTTCACTGGATCTCATTTCCGTTACTGGGCCTGACGCCTTCCTTATTGAATATTCCTGCAGATGAGTATATTTCGGAGTTAGTGGGGCATATTTTTTGGTTCTGGGCGATTGAGATGATTCGTCGCGACCTTCGCAACCGCATTACTCACCAGCCTGACGCCGAAGTGCCTCTGGATGCGCCCTTCAGATAATTGGCTCCGCAGGAACCCGTGTGTCCACGGGTTCTTGTGGCCAGGACTTTCAGACTAAACCAGAGCACGCGGCATTGTATTCAGCGCGAAATTGAGGATCTTTTCGCCATCAAATGTAGCGTAGGGCAAGCTTTCAATAACAGCAATTTCTTGAGGTAAATGCAACGCAGCAATAAATTCGGCAATTTTATACTGAATATGTGGCGCGATCAGAACGCCATCAACGGCGGGGGCGATGCTAAAGAAGTTTTCAACCCCAACGGCGCTGATTAAGCGATCGCATTGTCGGTCATCGGCTATTTTTTGCATCCTTCGGGCAATAATACCTGCCGTTTCGCCGAACAGACAGCAGATTAGTCGTTTTTTCACGTTTTAACCCTCGGTGAGTAACCGTAGCTATCTTATTCCTCTGTGATTATCGAAAATGCGCGCTGCATTAATTTTTCACGGCAATTTATGCAGATATTTCTTGTGTCTGAAAACATCACAGATACATCAATCGACGGCCTCTGTGACGCTGTGAATGGCAGGATGGTTAACGCGCAGACTACTTTATTTTCCGTGAAATTACGAAGCGATCGCCAACTCGCGTAAGCTTTGCTCCATGTGTACAGTACTCAATAGCAAAATTAAAGAACTCATCGGAGTCGAGCTCGAAATCCAGTTCTATTTTAACGGTATCGTCGGACTGCAGAAGCTGCTTTGCCTGTTCCAGATTGCTGGCTTTTAACATGGCCATCTCTTCACCTCGTTTTAGCGCTGGTGGGATCCGGGGTTTAGCTTACAGCCTTTATTTTACGTTACCGTGACATGACTATTGCCTGAACTTCTGCCGTTTGCCCACGGAAATCATCGCTATGGCTGAGCCGATAGCGATGATATTAAGTACATTCTCAATCAACGTTATTGAAGTAGTCCCGTGCCGCCGCCTCAACGTTCTTTGCATCAATGCCCGTTTTCTCGGTGATAGAAGCAACAAACGGTTTGAACTTCTCCGTCATCACATGGCCGCCATCCCAGTGGGCAACATAAAAGCGGCACTGATAACGATAAAAGTGGAGAGTCTTATCTCCTAACGTGTAATACATATGAATCTCCAGTTCAGTATGTCGGGTGGACAACAGCAGGTTATGTGCAAAGAGCGCATCTACGGATTCTATCCTCCTCCCAAATTGAGGAAATTTCCAGCGCGCAGTGCAAAACCATCTGGAATACGTAGGTCCGGGAGTGGCCTGCCTGCGGCAGTCATGGTCTCAGGCAGAATATTACGTCTTTTTATGTTTTCGCCTCAATGTCTTCCGGGCGGCTTGATAAACTCGGCTGAAAAATTAATACTGTATATAAATACAGTATTGGTGTGGGAGGATCTATTATGATGTTCAGTAAACCGGCTGAAATACGTGAAATCTTGTCTATTCCGATGTTTAGCGACCTTGTGTCGTGCGGCTTTCCCAGCCCGGCGCAGGATTACATCGAGAAGGGGATAGACCTCAATGAGCTTTGTATCAGCCATCCTGCGGCAACCTATTTTGTTATGGCGACCGGCATGTCGATGGTGGATGCCGGCATTTATGAAGGTACGTTGCTGGTGGTGGATCGCGGCCTGAAGGCGAAGCATGGTGATATCATCATTGCCGCTATCGGCGGCGAATACACGGTTAAACGCCTGTGTACGCACCCTACGATGCAACTGCTGCCGATGAATCCGGACTTTCCGCCGATTGTGCTGCACAACGACGGTGAAGAGCTGGAGATTTTTGGCGTAGTCACTTTCAGCATCAACAGGCTGCGCTGATGTTTGCTCTGGTCGATGTGAATTCATTTTATGCCAGCTGTGAAATGGTCTTTCGTCCTGATTTACGTGGGCGCCCCGTGGTGGTGTTGAGCAATAACGACGGCTGTGTAATCGCGAGGAATCACGAGGCTAAACTGCTGGAGATCCCGATGGGCGCGCCGTATTTCAAAATGAAATCACAGTTTGAGCGTCATCAGGTGGCGGTATTTAGCAGCAACTATGCGCTTTATGGCGATATGTCCCAGCGCGTTATGACCCTTCTTGAGGAGCTGTCTCCCGCGGTGTATCAATATTCCATTGATGAAGCGTTTGTGAATCTCAGCGGCATCCATCGCACTGAGGAGCTTGAAGCATTCGGGCGCCACGTGCGAAGTACGCTGCTGCAGTGTACAGGATTGACGGTCGGGGTCGGGATCGGGCCGACGAAAACGCTGGCCAAGCTGGCTAATTATGCGGCCAAAAGATGGCCAAAATTCGAGGGTGTTGTCGATCTCTCTTTACAAGCCAGGCAGAGGAAACTGTTGGCGAAGGTTGCCGTCGGCGAAATCTGGGGGGTGGGGCGGCGCATGGCGAAAAAGCTGAATGATATGGGAATTACCACGGCCCTTGAACTTGCCGAAATGCCCGCTTCCCTCATCAGAAAACATTTCAGCGTGGTGATGGAACGCACCGTGCGTGAGCTACGAGGTGAGTCCTGCCTTGAACCTGAAGAGTATATGCCCACGAAACAGCAAATCATTAGTTCGCGTTCATTCAGTCAGAAGGTAAGCGAATATGGGCCGATGCGCGAAGCCATATGCAGCCATGCGGTACGCGCGGCGGAAAGGCTGCGCGCGCAGCATCAGTATTGCCGCTATGTTTCGGTATTCCTGAAAACCAGTCCTTTCGCCGGCAATGACGTCTATTACGGTAACGATGCCGGGACAGAAATTCACATTCCGACTCAGGATAGCCGGGATATCGTTGCCGCGGCGGTAAAATGCCTGGAGACTATCTGGCGGGAGGGACACCGATATCAAAAGTGCGGTGTGATGCTGGGTGATTTCTTTAGCCGGGGCGTGGCCCAGTTAGGCCTGTTTGATGACTATCGCCCGCGCGCCAACAGCGAACAGCTGATGGAGGTGCTTGATTTTGTGAATCGGCGTGAAAAAGGTCGGCTCTGGTTTGCCGGGCAGGGGATTACGCGTAGCTGGGAGATGAAACGGCACAGGCTGTCTCCAGCCTACACCACCCGGTTCAGCGACCTGCTGCGGGTCAAACTGTAAGCCAGTATGAACGGGCGCTTTATTCGCTGCCGCACGCTGTCGCCAACAAGCCCTCTCGGATACCCCGGTCAGCGTAACGCCGGGAGCGAGCGAAGAGAACTTTCCCGGAACCGATGCAGGCGCACCGACCCGGGAATCCGCCATCAGACAGCTAGCGCAGCGCTTACTTCAGACCTGCCAGTTCCTCTGCGGTCAGCGCTAAGGTTTGCGTCGTTCCGCTCTCGGCCGATTTTACCGCGGCTTCCAGCACAGCCATTACCGCCAGCGCCTCTAACGGCGATACCGGATTGTTGATTTTGCCGGTCAGCGCGTCGCGGACGTGAATATAGTACTGGCGCTGATCCCCTTGCGGGGCGCTGATTTCACGTGACTGCAGGTCTGCATCATACAGGACCAGACTATCGTCGTCTTGGCCCCACTCCTGGCTCCCCGGCGTCACCCCCGCCAGCAGCTGGCTCTCCTGCCGATCAGCGCGCTGTTTAACGACGCTGCCTTTATCGCCATGAACGGTAAAGCGCGCCACCCCACCTGCCACCAGCATGCTGCAGTGCAGAACGACTTTATGTTGCGGATAGTTGAGGACCACATGCGCCCAGTCGTTGATTTCCGCGCCTTCACGCAGGGTAGCGATATTTCCCTGGACCGACTGAGGCAGACCGAATAGCTGTAGCGTCTGGTCGATCAGGTGCGGACCTAAATCAAACCACAGGCCGCTTCCCGGTACGTTCTGCTCCCGCCAGCGGACACGTACTTCCGGGCGGAATCGGTCGAAATGGGACTCAAAATGTTTCACTTTGCCGATAAGCCCTTGTTCGATAACCTGCTTCACTCCCAGATAGTCGCTATCCCAGCGACGGTTATGGAACACCGACAGCACCCGCTGTTTTTCCTCCGCCAGCGCAATCAGTTCGCGGGCCTCCTGCATATCCAGGGTAAACGGTTTATCGACGACGACATGTTTACCGGAATTTAAAGCCAGACGGGCAAGGGGAGCGTGCGTCGCGTTAGGCGAGGCGATGACGACCAGATCGACTTCCGGATGCTGAATCGCCGCTTCAGGCGATGCGATGACGGTGACGTCCGGCAGGTCGCGTTTGACTTTCTCTTCATCGCGCGAGGCGACAATCGCCAGATTCAGGCCTTCGACGGACTGAATCAGCGGCGCATGGAAAGTCTTGCCGACGAAGCCGTAGCCAATCAGGGCAATATTAATAGTCTTAGCGTTACTCATAAGCATCTCCGCGTTATTTAGTCTCAGCGATATTAAGTTGTGTTGAGCCGTTGTCCTGCAATTCTTTCCATGGCCGGTCGAGAAAGAGCTGATGGATGTCGGCGAGCCCGGCAACCAGCCAGGGCTCGCAGTGATTCAGTTTCAGATGATCGGCGACCAGCCAGTGTTCTGCGCTGGCCGCCAGCATGGCGCGCTTGACTTCAGCATCCGCTTCCTGACTGGCGCTAAGGCCGAGGTCGGCGTGGAGTGCGCAGGCGCCGAGGATCGCGATATCCGCCCGATAGCGTTCCAGCAGAGATACCGTCGCGTTTCCGGCAAACAGGCGCTGCTGTCGGTCCCATTTTCCACCCAGTAAAATCAGCTCAATATCCGCGCGATCGCTGAAGTGTTGTGCAATATCCAATGAGGTGGTGATGATCGTCATCGGGCCCTGTATCCAGGCGGCGACGGCCAGCACGGTGCTACCCGCATCAAGAAACAGCGTCGATCCGCCGGGGATCTTCTCCGCCACCATTTTCCCGATCCGCTGCTTGGTATCCGCCAGCAGCGTATTGCGGTTCTGGCGATTCATTATCGAGAGATTAAGCGCGATAGCGCCGCCGTGGTTTTTCTGGGCAAGCCCCTGTTTTTCAAGGTCGCTAAGATCGCGGCGCAGCGTATCCGCAGATACCTGCAGTTTATCAACCAGTTCGCTGATGGTGACCTGGCCTTTTTCACTAAGGATATCAATGAGGTATTTTTGTCTGGCCGTTTTATGCACTATTATGACCCCGCAAAATGCTGCAATAACTCGCATAATACAGCATTTTGCGCAAAAAGAAATCGGCAGCATCGGCGGTCTGGCGCTAACGATGCAGCTGCCGCGTTTTGTCCCGGCGAATAATAATCCTTCGCGTAGTCCAGATCGGGCTGAGTAACGGCTGCGGTATTTAAAATCGGGTAGGTAGGTGGTGTATGGCCAGGAGTTTGCCATTTTCCAGCTGGATATAGTGACCTTTTTTTAATTCGGCGAGCATTTTCATAATACTGCTGCGTGATAACCGAGTACGGTCAAGAATATACTGATAGGCGGCTGTACTGGCGCGGATTTCGTCGGGTTCCTGAATCAGCATCAGCAACTGATAACGCAAAATATCAAAGCTGGTGGGCGCCGTCAGCATCTCGTTATAAATGAAAATTTTATTTGTCACAAACATAACGTGTTTAGCAACCAGGTCCCAAATCTGCTTTTCTTCGACTATCGCCATCACCTGTTCATAGGGAAGCGTAGCGATTTCAGATTCAGCCATCGTACGCAAATGAAGGTGTTCCGACAGTGGAACGGTAAAACCCAACGCCAGCGGGGCGGAAAGAATGCCGAGGGAGAAGGCATCTTCATTGCGCACGATCAGCACACTGCCTTTACGCACGAAGTGGCATAAAGGTTGCGATCCACGGCGGAAAAAAAGTTTGCTGCTTTTTTCCATAGGCGGTAATCCTCATCGTGGGTTATCGCGGCAAGCAGAGGCGTCAGATGAGGTGACGGTACTTTGATATCGATATGACGATCGCGCGCAGCCATAGAACATTCTGTTTAATCTGCCATGACATTAAATCTAGCAGAAGATAGTCGTTGGGCAACAGGACACAAGTTTGGCGTAACTTTCAGTATTTCAACGGGATTCCATGTTTGATCTGCAACAAAATCCCGCGTTCGGTGGTGATATAACTGCCTTTTTTTAGTTCGGCAAGGATTTTCATAATGCTGCTGCGAGAGAGAAATGTCCGCGACTGGATATAGTTTGCCGCAGTAATGCTCTGCCGAATCTCAGCGGACTCCTGCATCAGCTCATATAATTGTGAACGGATAATCGCGTATGAGCTTGGTGCGGAAATGCGGGTACAGTGATCGTAAACGCGTCCGGCAGTATAAATAAGTAAATGCGCGAGGCTTTCCCACAGGTCTTTTTCGGCAATAATGGTATTGGCGGTAAATAAAGACAGGCTGGCGATACGAGAAGGCTCCATCGTTTGCATATAAAGATAGTCGGCTGCGGCCAGCTGATTGCTTAGGCCAAAAACGTAAGGCGCGGACTCTGAGTTCATCATAAAACCATCCCGGGTGCGAAAAAGCGCAATACTGCCGGAGAGCAGTAAGTAACATTTACGAGAACTATCATTCTCGTAGTTAATTTTTTGTCTGGGATGTGTTTCAAATATGTTAGACCCGGGCTTGAGGTGAGTAATAAGATTTTCAATATGCGACGTTGGTTTGAAAGATAAAGCCCCATACATACTTGTTTTCACTGTGTTTATACTATCAGACACGTTTTTATATCTCCAAAAGAATAGCCTGGCATCAATGTGCTGATTCAACTGAGAGTGAAATTATGAGCCAACCGCTAGCGGAGAGTGAATATCTCAGGCGGTGTAAAATTACACCGAAAAATCACTTGAGATAATGGGTGGGTTTATATCAAAATTTAAATCAGGAGCAATGAGGTTGGTTTTTTAATATCACTATTTGTACAGGGCAATATCGCCTGAATGCAGATTTTAATACAAGTATGTTCTTGTGCATTGCCTCCGGCAGGATAATTTATTGTCTAAACAAATGATGAAGCAATGGAACGTCTGCGAAATGATGACGGGCGAATTTGATGCCATGTTTTTATCCGCGGAACGAGAGTAAATTAATTAAGGAGTATCAAAATGAATAATAAAATAATCATGGCGACATTTGCTATCAGCGCCGCTCTGTCGGCGGCAGGCGCTCACGCTGCTGATGGCACCATTAACTTTACCGGTGAAATTCTTGACCAGGCCTGCACCGTAGATATCGGCAGTAATAATACGATGACGGTCGATTTGGGCCGCGTGGCGCGCACCTCATTCCAGAGCACAGGAGATGAGTCTGACGCAACTAAATTCACGATTAAGCTGATTAACTGCCCGGCGAGCGTTAACTCAGCGAAGGTGAAATTTGATGGTGCCAATGACTTAAACAATAGCGATCTTTTAGCTATTACCCAGGGGCCGGCTGCGGCAAGCGGCGTCGCTATTAAGCTGATGACGGCGGATAAAAGTTTGCAAGGGCTAAATCAGGTCAATAGCTATAGCTACCCGTTGGTCACCACGGCTGATAACAATCTTGATTTTTATGCCTCTTATCAGGCGACTCAGGCAGTTGTTACTGCCGGTCCGGCAAATGCGGTTGCCAACTTTACCGTTAACTACAACTAATTTTTGAACGTTAATCAGGGCCACTGCTCGGCCCTGATTATCGCTGGAGTGTGCAATGAAGTTTTTTACCGCAATGGCGACGATGGCGCTTTTAACCCTTACTTCAACATCTTACGCGGGGGTGATTATCGGCGGGACGCGGGTGATCTATGCGGGTGATAAAAAAGAGGCTTCATTGAGCGTGACCAATCCCGACGGCCTGGCTTATCTCATCCAGTCCTGGGTCGAACCTTCAATACCGGGTGGGAATAAAGCCCCTTTTATTATTACGCCGCCGCTTTATCGGCTGGATAAAAATCAGCAGAACGTGATGCGTATTATTCTGGCCGGACAGTTATCTCAAGATCGCGAATCAATGTACTGGCTAAACATTAAATCTATTCCGTCGGTGACGCCTCGGGATAATACTTTACAGGTGGCCGTGAAAACACGAATAAAGCTGATTTATCGTCCCGCGGCGCTGAAACAAAGTAGTCCTGAAGAACAGGCGGATAAACTCAGATGGCAGCGAACGGGCGATCGACTTCAGGTCACCAATCCCACTCCGTACTATATGAATTTTAATGAAATAAAAGTGGGAACAGTAAAGATAGACGATGTGACATTCGTCGCGCCAGGTGCAACCCGTTCATACGCTGTTCCCTCAGGCGGAACCTCTACGCCAGTTGCATTTAAGCTCATTAATGACTATGGCGGAATTGGGGTAATACATAACGTCATGCCGTAAACAAAGGATTAAGGCGATAGCGACAGAATAACAATAAAAACTATCGTAATGGAGTGAATGCTTATGAAAGCACAAAAGCGAAAGCCGGAGCATTATCCAGCATACCTGGTGGTTGGCGTGACGCTGTTATTCTCCGTTATGGGAAATGACGCGCAGGGCCGTGATTTTTTTAATCCGGCGCTGCTTGAAATTGATAACCCCGAAATGAAAGGGGCCGACCTTTCAGCTTTTGAAAACGGCGCTCAGGCACCGGGTACTTATCATGTCGATGTGATTATAAATGACAAGGTGGTTGATGCGCGGGATATCGTCTTTTATGCCGTTGAGCGCCAGGGCGGAGTGCCAGAACTAAAACCTTGCCTGACGGTGGACCTGCTACAGAGCTATGGGGTGAAAACGGCGCAATTTGCCGCCTTATCCGGCACCGGGAAATGTGCGGATCTCTCCGCTATCCCGCAGGCAACGTCCGAATTTCTGTTTAGCACGCAAAAATTGCGATTAAGTATTCCGCAAGCTGCGCTTTCACCGGTAGCACGAGGTTATGTCCCCCCGGAACGTTGGGACGAAGGTATTAACGCTGTCATGCTGAACTATATGCTTAGCGGAGCCAACGATTGGGGGCGCCATCAGGACGAAAAGAGCAGCAGTCAATATGCCAACCTGCGTCCGGGCATAAATTTGGGACCGTGGCGGCTGCGTCACTACTCCACCTGGAATCGTGATAGCCAGGGGGAAGAGAAGTGGGAGACGATTTACAGCTACGCGCAGCGCAATATTATTGCGTTAAAAGCTCAGCTGACGCTAGGCGACAGTACGGCGCCAGCGGATATTTTCGATAGTATGCCTTTTCGCGGCGGCCAGCTTGCGTCTGATGATGACATGCTGCCGGAGTCGATGCGCGGCTATGCCCCGGTGGTTCGCGGGATAGCAAGATCGCATGCGCAGATCGTTATTCGCCAGAATGGTTATGTTATATACCAGGACTACGTAGCTCCCGGCGCATTTGAAATTAATGATATGTATCCCACCGGCGGTTCCGGGGATCTGAACGTGATCATTAAAGAAGCCGATGGCAGCGAGCAAAATTTTATTGTTCCCTATGCTTCGTTACCGATTCTGCAACGCGAAGGACGATTAAAATATGCCCTGACGGCCGGCCAGTACCGCTCCTGGGACCGCCGCGTCGATAAAACTCCCTTTGGCCAGATGACGGGTATTTTGGGGGCAGGCGGTGGGTTCACGCTATATGGCGGCTTTCAGGAATCAGCCAAATATCAGTCAATTGCCGGCGGCTTAGGAAGAAACCTCGGCGATATCGGCGCGCTCTCCAGCGATGTGACGCAGGCCTGGTCGCATCCTCAGGGGGAGAAGAAACAGGCCGGACAATCGTGGCGCATACGCTACAGCAAAAATATGCTCGCCACCGGCACCAATTTCGCTATTGCGGGATATCGCTACTCTACCGGCGGTTACTACGCTATGCAGGAAACGCTGGACTCGTGGGGGAATCCCGGCGCGGTGAACGAACATCGGCGCAACAGAATGGAGATGACGCTGAGTCAGGCGCTGGGTGAGCGCGCAGGGTCATTAATGATGAGTGCGATCCGTGAAGATTACTGGCATGCCAGTCGCTCAGCCTCATCGCTGAGCGCCGGTTATAACAACGCCTGGCAAGGGATTAGCTACGGCATTAACTGGACGCGAAGTCAAAATGGCGGAGCATCGGGTGGACAAAACCGCAGTACAGGGAGCGCCGAACAGCTTATTTCACTGAATATCAGCGTTCCGTTGCCGCGTCTGGCCAGCAATACCTGGGCAAATTATGCCCTGAATAGCAGCAAGAGCGGCGGTGCGACCCATTCCGTCGGAATAAACGGCATTGCCCTGGAAGGCAATTCGCTGAACTGGAGCGTTCAGCAGGGGTATGGTTCCGGAGGCGACGGATACAGCGGCAGCGCGAATGCAGATTATCGAGGCACCTATGGTGAACTGACGAGCGGCTACAGTTATGACAGAAATAGCGAGCGGCTGAGCTATGGCCTGGCGGGCGGGGTTCTGGCGCATGCCGACGGCATCACGTTCTCGCAACCGTTGGGTGAAACGAATGTGCTGGTAAAAGCTCCTGGCGCCTCCGGCGTCGACATTAATAATCAGAATGGCGCGAAGACCGATTTTCGCGGCTATACCGTAACGAATAATGTATCACCCTATCGTAAAAACGATATTGGCCTGAATACGACGACCTTACCGGAGAATGTCGATTTGGCGATTACCAATAAAACGGTTATTCCGACGCGGGGAGCGGTGGTCCGCGCCGATTATATTGCTAATGTGGGTTTGCGGGCGCTGTTAACGCTAAAACAGAATAATCAACAGCCGGTGCCATTTGGCGCGCTGGTTAATCTGATGGGTAATGAAGGGCGCAGCGCTATCGTCGATGAGGCAGGTCACGTCTATTTAACCGGCATGCCGCCGCAGGGAACCTTAGACGTTGCCTGGGGCCAGAAAAACTCGCAGCGCTGTCAGGTGGATTATTCTCTGGCTGCAGATAATAGCATTAGCGGAATTAGCATGGCGCAGTTTACCTGTCGCTAGCGTTATTTTTTCAAGCACAAGAGTACTTCTATGAGAAAGTTTATATCTCTCATTATTTTAATGTTGAGTTTAACGGCTGGCTGCTGTTCCGCGGTGACCTGTGAGGTATTACTGGCGCAGATCAATACCGTTGGTTTTGGTACGGTGAATGTTCAACGCGATATCCCGGTAGGGGCGACTATCGCTTCTACCGTCTCCCCGGGCTATGCGCAAGCTGCCATTACTTCGGATAATGGAGAGTCTTGCCCCGGAAATTATTCCATGGTGTATTTGTCGGGTATTGAATCGCCAGTCAGCGGCGTTTATCAAACCAACCTTGAAGGGGTAGGGATCAAAGTAAATGGCATGCCCGGAGATTTTAGCTTACCTCCGGTAACCGCAAACTACATTTTTTACCTGGGATATTATACGGTGTCGCTGGTGAAAACCGGAAATATCACCTCCGGACAATTAACGCCAGGGTTAATTGCTCAGGCGTGGTTTGGTTCTCCTGGCAATTATTTTACCAAAATCTCCCTGGACGCCAGTTCACAGGTAAATGTGCTTAGCTGCTCTATTTCGAGCCAGGTATTGAGTTTTGATCTCGGCAGCGTAAGCGCGGCCGAGTTTGGGTCTGCTGCGGGTTTTTCGCCTCCGCACACGGACACGCAGAATTTGGGACTTAATTGCAACGCCGGAGCAAATATCCATATACAACTCCAGGGGACGCAGAATCCGGACGCCAGCGGCGACCGCAGCGTGCTGGCGTTAACCGGCCAGGGCAGCGAGACCGTTGCGGATGGCGTTGGCGTTCAGCTGCTTTATAACAATGCGCCAGTGCAGCTGAATAATCGCCTGATGCTAAAGCAATCCTCGGGCGGCCTGGAAAGTTTGCCGATTACGGCTCGTTATTATCAGACCAAGCCGGTGGTTAAAGCCGGCGAAGCTAACGCGACCGCAACTCTGGATATGACTTATCAATAGGAGAGGCAATGATCGCCAAATTACATGATTTATGTCTGGTTCTGGTATTGTTTTCCGCTCCGCTACTGGCCGGCGATGTGGTTTCGTTGAATATCAAGGGTAAAATAGTTGCCGCCCCCTGCCAGATCAGCAGCGATAGTGTTGCAAGAACAATTTCCTTGACCGATTCGCAGGGTATCCGGGCGTCTTCTCTCTATACGCCTGGCTCCGCGACGGAGTGGGTACCCTTTGATTTTAATATTGAACGCTGTCCCGCGGGAACGACAACGGCCACGATGCAGTTTTCCGGTAATGCTGATAACGCTGGCCCGGACGATCTTTATCAGAATAGCGGTAGCGCAGGCAATATTGCCATACAGCTACAAACGGCAGAAGGGCAGCCTTTAGGTAAGGATAAAACGGTAAGCGGGACGATTGTGAATAATCAATATCGCTACCGCCTGCGCGCGCGGGCATTCAGCCCGCGAGGTGGTGTTACGCCCGGTACGATTAATGCAGTTGTCACCGTGACCTTTACCTGGCAATAAAAGGAAGTACCATGCTTTTCTGTACGCTATTTTGTAAATCGGCGATCGCCGTAATTTTGCTGGCGACTATCGTCTGGCTGATGCTTGATATACTATCACCGGGTATCCAGGGGCTATCGTGACCATGCTGAATGTCATTTATAAAAATGATAATAATTTTTTTAAATTAGGTTTTAACGCTCTGCTGGAGAGTTTATTCCCTGCGGCTATGTTTAGCTCGTTGGCAGTGAATAAAATATATAAGGGGAAAGATACCGCAACCGATATTATGGTGCTGAGTTTATGCCGCGGGGAGGAGTACATTTGTCATCCCGAGTTACAGCATCGCCGGGGAGGCATCCTTATTGGCCTGGTAGGTAAGCAGTTCCGCTGGCGCGGAGGGATCTTGCCCTCATGCCTGAAGGAGATGATATTTATTCAGCAGGATGAGAAAATTTACCGGATGATTGCGCAAATTAAGCGGGCCCGGATGCAGGAGGCGACTCCCTCGATGAGGCTTTGTTGAATAAATCGAACTTTTGCTG
>NZ_KV793379.1:0-117485 GCF_001808475.1 Klebsiella sp. HMSC09D12
ACAGAAAGCTCAGTCGAAAGACTGGGCTTTTTGCGTTTTTGTCGTCTGAAAATACCAACAGAAACCTTCAGGCCGATAGATCATGGCTATGTACCTGAAAATTTACCTGCTCCTGGCTAAACCCCTTTTAACCACTGCATAATAAAAGCGGCTATCTGCGGAACATCGTTTAAATCTAACAGTGGAAGCGACGTCTCGACCGGCCTATCGCTGGCGATAGCAATCACATTATCGTCAAACACTAATTCTTCTGTACTATGCCCGCTGTTGTGCCGATAAAGCAGGATTTTGGGCACGGGTTCATGTTTAAAACCCTCAACCAGGACTAAATCCAACGTTGAGGCATCCATTCGGCTGACCAGCCATGCCAGATCCAGTGAAGGCTTATCTGGCGTTTCCGTCATTAATGCCCAACGCTGCGAACTGGCGACAATGGTCTGAGCCGCTCCGGCTTTACGCAGTTCATAACTGTCTTTACCCGGCTTATCCACGTCCATATCGTGATGGGTATGTTTAATTAGCCCTGGCCGTAAACCTTCTGCGCGCAGTGCCGGAATCAGAGCCTTCAATAAGGTTGTTTTACCTGTGCCGCTCCAGGCGGCGATGGCTAAAAGTGGGATCATGATGGCACCTGCATATGTTGCAAATCGTCGAGAGTATTAACGTTTATAAATGCTGATTTTACATCGCTAAAATCGACGCTATGACCGCCAATTTTGTGCAGAAATACCATTACTCGCCGCTCTCCTGCGGCCAGATACGTTTCCAGTTCGCCGATCACCTTGCGATTTACCAGAGCAATGGCCGGATGGTCTCGTTCACCATCGTGTACCCAAACGGCCAGGGCTGATGTTTTGTGCTGCACTAAGCGAGTCGCCAGAAATGATGGGATAAATGGCGTATCGCACGGACAAAACAGAAACCATTCGCCCTCGACCTGATGCATTACGGAAAGCATGCCGGCCAACGGCCCGGGAAAGTCGTTCAGAGAGTCGGTAATAATCGGGTAGCCGCTGCTTCGCCAGCAATCAAGATTGCGGTTAGCGCTAATCACCAGCCTGGCGACCTGAGGCTGCAGCGTATCGGCGACATGACGCCACAGGGCCTTACCATTCAGCAGCTGTAATCCTTTATCTATTCCTCCCATGCGCGTGCCTCTTCCCCCCGCCAGCACGACGCCGGTTATTACCTCACCCTGCATATCAATATCGCCTCTTTCATTGTGGGTTTGTCCCTGCTAACGTACTCCTATCAAGATTAAGGAGCATTGCTATGAAATGTAAACGCCTGAATGAAGTGATTGAACTCCTCCAGCCGGCCTGGCAGAAAGAACCTGAACTGAATTTGATGCAATTCTTGCAAAAACTAGCGAAAGAAGCGGGTTATGCTGGCGAATTGAGCGATCTTTCCGACGATATTCTGATCTACCATTTGAAAATGCGCGACTCGGCAAAAGAGGCCGTTATTCCGGGTATCCAGAAAGATTATGAAGAAGATTTTAAAACCGCCTTGCTACGCGCCCGCGGCGTGATTAAAGAGTAAAAGGTTGTAAGCGCTGCCGCGGAATCGGCAATGAGATGATATCCTGTATCATTCGTACGATTATCGGATGTCAGGATGCACGATAAGGCTTTCACTTTTCAGACGCTTCACCCGGATACCATCATTGATGGTTTATTTGATCTGGGTATGCGGGTAGATTCCGGTCTTACTCCGCTTAATAGCTATGAGAACCGAGTTTACCAGTTTCAGGACGAAGATCGTCGCCGCTATGTGGTGAAGTTCTATCGTCCTGAGCGCTGGTCTGCCGAACAAATCCTCGAAGAACACCACTTTTCGCTTCAGCTCGTTGAGGACGACGTGCCCGTTGCGGCGCCTTTGTCGTTTAACGAGAGCACGCTTCACCAACATCAGGGATTCTTTTTCGCCGTTTTCCCCAGCCTGGGTGGACGTCAGTTTGAGGCGGATAATCTCGATCAGATGGAGTGGGTTGGGCGTTATCTTGGCCGTATGCATCAAACGGGACGCAAACAGCGCTTTGTCGCTCGTCCGGAGATAGGCACCAATGAGTATCTTCTGGAGCCCCGACAGGTCTTTGAGCTCTCCCCGCTGATTCCTGCTGGCCTGAAAGATGCCTTTCTCAGTGCTACCGATAAACTCATTGACGCGGTAATGGCGCAATGGCACGGACGCGCCAATATTTTACGGTTACACGGTGATTGCCATGCGGGAAACATCCTCTGGCGCGATGGCCCCCTGTTTGTTGATTTAGATGATTCACGTAACGGCCCTGCTATCCAGGATCTGTGGATGCTGTTGAACGGTGATAAACCCGAGCAGCGTATGCAGCTTGAGATGATTATTGAAGCGTATGAAGAGTTTAGCCCTTTCAATACGGATGAGATTGCTCTCATCGAGCCTTTACGTGCAATGCGGTTAGTTTATTATCTGGCGTGGTTGTTAAGGCGCTGGGAAGATCCCGCTTTCCCTAAAAATTTCCCATGGTTGACCGGGGAAGATTACTGGCGCGGGCAGACAACAACTTTTCTTGAGCAGGTAAAGGTTCTGCAAGAACCGCCTCTTCAGTTAACGCCAATGTATTAATGTGATATATCCAGGAGAGAGTTAATCATGAAAAAAATTTGGCTGGCGCTGGCTGGTATGATTCTGGCTTTTAGTGCATCCGCTGCCCAGATCACCGACGGTAAGCAGTATATTACCCTCGATAAACCCGTTGCCGGTGAGCCTCAGGTGCTCGAGTTTTTCTCGTTCTATTGCCCGCATTGCTATCAGTTTGAAGAAGTCCTTCACGTATCAGATAACGTGAAGAAAAAGCTGCCGGAAGGCGTCAAAATGACAAAATACCACGTTGAGTTCCTGGGCCCGCTAGGCAAGGATCTGACTCAGGCATGGGCTGTGGCGATGGCGCTGGGCGTGGAAGATAAGATCACCGTCCCAATGTTTGAAGCGGTACAGAAAAACCAGACCGTCCAGACCGTGGCCGATATTCGTAAGGTCTTCGTTGATGCCGGCGTCAAAGGTGAAGATTATGATGCGGCCTGGAACAGCTTTGTGGTGAAATCTCTGGTGGCTCAGCAAGAGAAAGCCGCTGCTGATTTCCAGCTGCAGGGCGTGCCTGCTATGTACGTTAATGGTAAATACCAGCTTAATCCGCAGGGTATGGATACCAGCAACATGGACGCATTTGTTGCCCTGTATGCTGATACCGTTAAGCAGCTGGTTGATAAGAAATAAAAAATAAACGCCGGTCACTGACCGGCGTTTTTCTTTTCTGCGTCCCAATTCACTTCTTTGCCTGCTGCATGATTTCCGTTAGCTGCCGATCTTTCTCTTCCCAGAGCGTATTTAGCCAACGCTGAAAGCGTCGCTTAAAGTTTTTATCATTTACATAGTCGCCATGCAGCTCTTCAGCTACGGGCTCAAGATGGATTCGCACCACAATGTGCGTTAATCGACCGCTCAGCATATCGTAAAACGGTCTTTGGTTATTTTCCGGGTAACACACCGTGACGTTCAACAGCTTATCAAACTGCGAGCCCAGCACGCTTAATGCCATTGCGATACCCGCCGCTTTTGGCGCTAACAGATTGTGGTATGGCGAACGGGTTAGCTGTCGCTTTTCTTCAGTAAAACGTGAACCTTCAACAAAGTTGACGATAGTGGTGGGATGCGCGCGGAATTTCTCGCAGGAGCGGCGAGTAGTTTCAACATCTCTGCCACGGCGCTCGGGATGGCGGAGTAAATAGCCTCGGGAATAACGGCGCATAAAAGGCATATCCAGCGCCCAGCAGGCCAGCCCAATAAACGGAACCCAGGCGAGCTGTTGCTTGAGGAAATATTTATTCATCGGAATATGTTTGCGGAACAGGACGCAAAGTACCACGATATCGGCCCAGCTGTGATGGTTGCTGATAAGCAGATACCAGTTCTTTTTACTCAGACCATCAAGGCCCTGTACATCCCATTTAAGCCAGGGATTAAGGCGCAGCAGCCACGCCAGTCCTTCACACCAGCAGTACATCATGAAATTGCAAAAAACGGATATCGAGCGCCAGACCGCAGGAACGGGCACAAGAAGTTTAATCAGCCCGGCGATGATGATTGGCACGGAGCAGATGACGGTGACTATGATAGTCAGGGCGATACTCAGCGGGAGCGTTATCGCGGCGAGTAATCTCGGCATAGTTAAATTATTCAGAAAGTTAGGCTGATAAAGAACGCCTATAAACAGCGCAAGGGGCTGATTTTATCAGAAAATAGAGTAAATAACGGGTCTTACCAGAACAGAAAAATTTCTGGATCTTATATCCACATGGAACATCGAGTCGCCATGATGATAATAAAGCAGGTTGTGAACCTATAATTGAATGATAAATATGGAATATTTTTCCGTTATATTATTTTATTAATCATTGGTCGATCAACGTTATAAAACTATTCACAAAGTTATCCACAGGTTAGGCCGCAACGCGATCCTGGGGATCGCTGAATCTTTTCGACGAAATGTGGGAAAAATTCAGGATTTAATGTCCGTCTGTGGCATCCTTTACCGATAATCTGATAAACAGGCACGGAAAATATGGTTCAGATCCCAGAAAACCCTCTCATCCTCGTTGACGGCTCTTCTTACCTTTATCGGGCATACCACGCGTTCCCCCCGCTGACGAATAGCGCAGGCGAACCGACAGGCGCCATGTATGGCGTGCTGAATATGCTGCGAAGCCTGATCCTGCAGTATCAACCGACCCATGCTGTCGTTGTGTTTGATGCCAAGGGAAAGACTTTCCGGGATGAACTGTTTGAGCACTATAAATCTCATCGTCCACCGATGCCGGACGATCTCCGTGCGCAGATCGAGCCGCTGCATGCCATGGTGAAAGCGATGGGCCTTCCGCTAATGGCCGTTCCTGGCGTGGAAGCAGACGATGTCATCGGTACCCTGGCCCGTGAAGCTGAAAAAGTAGGGCGTCCGGTGCTGATCAGCACCGGTGATAAAGATATGGCTCAGCTGGTTACGCCGGGTATTACGCTCATTAATACCATGACTAACACCATCCTTGGCCCCGACGAAGTCGTGACAAAATACGGCGTTCCACCGGAACTGATCATCGATTTTCTGGCCCTGATGGGTGACTCCTCGGATAACATTCCGGGCGTGCCTGGGGTGGGGGAGAAAACCGCGCAGGCGCTTCTGCAGGGACTGGGTGGTCTTGATACGTTATATGCTGAGCCTGAAAAAATCGCCGGATTGACTTTCCGCGGCGCGAAAACGATGGCGGCAAAGCTGGAACAGAATAAAGAGGTGGCTTACCTCTCTTATCAGCTGGCGACGATCAAAACGGACGTTGAACTGGATTTGGGCTGTGAAGATCTGCTGGTTGAACAACCTGTTGCGGATGAACTGCTGACGCTGTTTAAAAGGTATGAATTTAAACGCTGGATCACTGATGTAGAGTCCGGTAAGTGGATGCAGGCAAAAGGCGCTAAGTCTGCGGCCAGGCCGCTGGCAGCGGCTGCCGACGTGGCCGAGGCAGAAGAAGAAACCGCGACAGTGCTCTCCGCTGAAAACTACGTCACCATTCTGGATGAACAAACATTGCTCACCTGGATTGAAAACCTGAAGAAAGCGCCGCTTTTTGCCTTTGATACCGAAACCGACAGCCTGGATAACGTATCCGCCAATATGGTGGGCCTCTCCTTCGCCATTGAACCTGGCGTGGCGGCCTATGTGCCGGTCGCCCATGATTATCTGGACGCGCCGGATCAAATCCCTCGCGACCGCGTCCTGGAATTGCTGAAACCGTTACTGGAAGATGACAAGGTTCTGAAGGTTGGGCAAAACCTCAAATATGACCGCGGGGTCCTGGCTAACTACGGCATTGAACTGCGCGGTATTGCCTTCGATACCATGCTGGAGTCCTACATTCTCGACAGCGTGGCGGGCCGTCATGATATGGATAGTCTCTCCGATCGCTGGCTGAAGCACAAAACCATTACCTTCGAAGAAATCGCGGGGAAAGGTAAAAACCAGCTCACATTTAACCAAATTGCGCTGGAAGAAGCAGGCCGCTACGCGGCGGAAGATGCGGATGTCACCCTGCAGCTGCACCTCAAAATGTGGCCTGAACTTCAGCAAAATGAAGGTCCGCTGAACGTCTTTAAAAATATTGAAATGCCGCTGGTGCCGGTGCTATCCCGCGTGGAGCGTAACGGCGTGAAGATTGATCCGGCCGTGCTGCATGCGCATTCTCAGGAGATAGCCAAGCGCCTGATTGAACTGGAGAAGAAGGCGTACGATATTGCGGGTGAAGAGTTTAACCTCTCGTCGCCGAAGCAGCTGCAAACGATCTTGTTTGAAAAACAAGGCATTAAGCCGCTGAAGAAAACCCCTGGCGGTGCGCCTTCTACCTCGGAAGAGGTGCTGGAAGAGCTGGCGCTGGACTATCCGCTGCCGAAAGTTATCCTCGAATATCGTGGACTGGCAAAACTTAAATCCACCTATACCGATAAGCTGCCGCTGATGATCAGCCCGAAAACGGGGCGGGTTCATACTTCCTATCACCAGGCGGTGACCGCTACGGGGCGTTTGTCGTCTACCGACCCGAACCTGCAGAATATTCCGGTACGCAACGAAGAAGGGCGACGTATCCGCCAGGCGTTTATTGCACCGGAAGATTATCTCATTGTCTCGGCCGACTACTCGCAAATTGAACTGCGCATCATGGCGCATCTCTCCCGCGATAAGGGCCTGCTGACCGCATTTGCGGAAGGCAAAGATATCCACCGCGCGACGGCGGCTGAGGTCTTTGGTTTGCCGCTGGAGAGCGTTAGCAGCGAGCAGCGCCGTAGCGCGAAGGCGATCAACTTTGGTCTGATTTACGGCATGAGCGCATTCGGTCTTGCGCGACAGCTCAATATCCCACGCAAAGAAGCGCAAAAGTATATGGATCTCTACTTTGAGCGCTATCCGGGCGTTCTGGAGTATATGGAGCGTACTCGCACCCAGGCCAAAGAGCAGGGGTATGTTGAAACGCTGGACGGTCGTCGTCTCTATCTGCCGGACATCAAATCCAGCAATGGCGCGCGCCGCGCTGGCGCCGAACGTGCGGCGATCAATGCGCCAATGCAGGGTACCGCGGCCGATATCATTAAACGTGCAATGATCGCGGTAGACGGCTGGCTGCTAAGCGAAAAACCTCGCGTGCGGATGATCATGCAGGTGCACGATGAACTGGTCTTTGAAGTGCATAAGGACGATCTTGAAGCGGTCGCGAAAAAGATCCACGAACTGATGGAGAGCAGTACGACGCTGGCGGTTCCGCTGCTGGTAGAAGTCGGTAGTGGAGAAAACTGGGATCAAGCGCACTAAGTATTCGTCGGGTAAGGTCATTTTTTGTAAGTGAGTAACATAACTTATCGTGTTTTGTGATGATCATTTGAATTTGCTATGTAAAGAGTGAAAAAAAACTACAAAAAATGCTTTATCCGTAACCGAAAGAAGAGTAGAGTTAAAGACGTAGGGTACAGAGGTAAGATGTTCTATCTTTCAGACCTTTTACTTCACGTAATCGGATTTGGCTGAATATTTTAGCCGCCCCGGTCATTTATGACCGGGGCGTTTTTTATTGCGCGAAAGAAAATTTTACGCATCGATGCATGCAAAGGCGGGGAGCCCGGATAAGGCTTCACGCGCCGCTATCCGGGTTTTTTGCGAACTTATTCGCCGTCTTCGGGTTCTTCCTGCGGTGGGATATCGTTATACCAGCTATCCAGCTTCTGACGCAGTTTATCCACACCTTGCTTCTTCAGGGAAGAAAACGCTTCTACCTGCACATCTCCGTTAAAGGCAATGACCGCTTCGCGAACCATATTGATCTGCGCTTTCCGCGCACCGCTGGCGAGCTTATCGGCTTTAGTCAGCAGTACCAGCACCGGGATATCGCTTTCGACGGCCCACTGGATCATCTGCTGATCGAGATCTTTAAGCGGATGACGAATATCCATCAGCACCACCAGCCCTTTCAGACAGAGGCGTTTCTCAAGATATTCACCCAGCGCGCGCTGCCACTTGATCTTCATCTCTTCCGGAACCTGGGCGTAACCATAGCCCGGCAGGTCGACAAGGCGTTTGCCCTCAGCGACTTCAAACAGGTTAATCAGCTGCGTACGTCCGGGCGTCTTCGACGTGCGCGCCAGGCTTTTTTGGTTAGTCAGCGTATTCAGAGCGCTGGATTTCCCGGCGTTAGAGCGGCCAGCAAATGCCACTTCAATACCGGTATCGGCAGGAAGATGGCGGATATCTGGCGCGCTAGTGACAAAATGCGTCAGTTGATAATTCCAGTTGGTCAAGACGGTCGTCTCCGTTAAATCAGGCTATGGCGGGGATTATACCTGAACAACAGAAAAAGACTGTTTTTACCGCATCTCATTGATGTAAGTTAAAACCATACTCTTTGTGAGACATTGGCTATTGGTTATATGAGATATGAGTGAGAAAAATCCGAGCATAAATAACACAAAAGCTTATAAATCATGATATTAAGCTGAAAGAAAATTCTGAAATTAGATTTTTTTCTGTACAGTCAGTTGTAGGTTTTCCTCAAACCAGTAAAGTAGTGACCAAGGGCGAGGATGCTAACAGGATGATGACTCAGGATGAGGGGTCAGGAAGCGCCAGGAGGCGAGGACTACGGATTGTCAGGATGACAAACGTCTGGAAGACGTTTTAAAGGGAAATGGAAGTAACAGGGACCGTTGGTAGCTGAAGGAAAGACAGGGTGTGTCGTTAGCTAACAGGGAAAGTAGAAGCCCTTTAAGGGTTGTCAGTACGGAAAAAGGCGACAGAGTAATCTGTCGCCTTTTTTCTTTGCTTGCTTTCTGCTAGATTCCGCCTCAATTCTATACTGAAGAAAATGGCCTGAAGATTACCCAACATGAAAAAACCGACATCCGTACCTCGTGGCAAAAAAAATCGCAAAACGCGTGAAGAATTGAACCAGGAAGCTCGCGAGCGTAAGCATCAGAAGAAGCATCGCGGCCATGCGGCAGGCAGTCGTGCGACCGGTGGCGACACCGCTTCAGCAGCCAAAAAACAAGGTCAGCAGCAAGATCCCCGAATTGGCAGTAAAAAACCCATCCCGCTGGGCGTAACTGAAAGCGCTCCGGCGATTAAGCAGCATAAACCAAAGAGCGAGAAACCTATGCTTTCACCGCAGGCTGAGCTGGATTTGCTGGAGAACGATGAGCGCCTGGATGCGCTGCTGGAACGCCTTGAAGAGGGCGGCACCCTGAATGCTGAAGAGCAAACCTGGGTTGATGCCAAACTGGATCGCATTGATGAGCTGATGCAGCAACTGGGCCTCTCCTATGATGATGACGAAGATGAAGAAGAGGAAGAGCGCAAAGAAGATATGATGCGCCTGCTGAAGGGTGGAAACTAACGTTTGCATCCCATCGGATTCCCGGTCCTGCTTATAACCCTTCTGGTTATATGTTATCTGCTGTGGTTATTCGTTAAACTACGACGGTTGTCGCGGCGTCAGAAATGGCTGCGCAACCGGCTCATTACCCGAGGTGCGGTTGGGCCGGGGCGGCGTACCCGCCGACGGCACCATCGGAAGGAGTGAGCATGTCTGTGCAGTTAATCGACTGGGATCTGGCCCTGATCCAGAAATATAATTATTCCGGGCCGCGTTATACTTCGTATCCCACCGCGCTGGAGTTTTCTCCAGAATTTGGCGCTGCTGAATTTGATGCGGCGGTTGCCCGCTATCCGCAGCGTCCTCTATCGCTATACGTGCATATCCCGTTTTGCCATAAACTCTGCTATTTCTGCGGCTGCAACAAAATCGTCACCCGCCAGCAGCATAAGGCTGACCAGTATCTGGATGTGCTTGAGCAGGAGATTATTCATCGCGCTCCGCTTTTTGCTGGCCGCAAGGTTAATCAGCTGCACTGGGGCGGCGGTACGCCGACGTATCTGAACAAAGCGCAAATTAGCCGCCTGATGGGGTTGCTGCGTACGCATTTCGATTTTAACGCGGATGCAGAGATTTCCATTGAAGTCGATCCGCGTGAAATTGAGCTTGATGTCCTGGATCATTTACGCGCCGAAGGCTTTAACCGCCTGAGCATGGGCGTGCAGGACTTCAACAAAGAAGTGCAGCGTCTGGTGAACCGCGAGCAGGATGAAGCATTTATCTTCGCGCTCCTTAATCACGCGCGTGATATCGGCTTTACCTCAACCAATATCGACCTGATTTACGGTCTGCCGAAGCAAACGCCGCAGAGCTTCGCTTATACGCTACAGAAAGTGGCGGAGCTTAATCCCGATCGTCTGAGCGTATTTAACTATGCGCATCTGCCAACGCTGTTTGCTGCACAGCGCAAAATCAAAGATGCCGATTTGCCCTCAGCTGAACAAAAGCTGGATATTCTTCAGGAGACGATTGCTTCGTTAACCTCTGCGGGATATCAGTTTATCGGCATGGACCACTTTGCCCGCCCTGATGATGAGCTGGCGATAGCCCAACGGGAAGGTATTCTGCATCGCAACTTCCAGGGATATACCACCCAGGGAGACACCGACCTGCTGGGGATGGGCGTGTCGGCGATCAGTATGATTGGCGATTGCTATGCGCAGAACCAGAAAGAGTTGAAACAGTATTATCAACAGGTCGATGAAACCGGGACGGCGCTGTGGCGCGGTATTGCGTTGACGCGCGATGACTGCATTCGTCGTGATGTCATTAAGGCGCTGATTTGTAACTTCCGTCTCGACTTTGCGGCGGTAGAGAAACAGTGGGCGCTCATCTACGATGACTACTTTGCCGAAGATATGAAATTGTTGGCGCCGCTGGCTAAAGACGGGCTGGTGGATGTGGATGAGAAGGGCATTCAGGTTACGCCGAAAGGCCGGCTGCTGATTCGCAATATCTGTATGTGCTTTGATGCTTACCTGCGGCAGAAAGCGCGGATGCAGCAGTTTTCTCGCGTGATATAAGCTATATCCCCTCTCCTTACCGGAGAGGGGATATTATCAGTTAAACAGCCCAACCATCGCCGCGCACAGGACGGCAGCTACCGCCGTCTGCGGCGTATGACCTGCTGCAACTCCGCTCGATATAATATTAATGAGTGATTCAAGCATGATTACCCCCCGTCTTTCCGGGCAAGATCATACTCAATGCATAGCAACAGTAAAGTACAAAATAGCAGCAGTTTGCGCTGGATGACTATTTTTTACGCGCCGCTGCGCTGCTACTCCATTCCCAACTCTTTTAACTTACGCGTCAGAGTGTTACGGCCCCACCCTAGCAGCCGCGCCGCCTCTTGTTTATGCCCCTGAGTATGGCGTAACGCGGTGGTCAGCAGCGTACGCTCCATCTCCGGCTGCGCTTCTGAGAGCAGGTTTTGATGACCGGAGCGCAGCGCGCGATCGGCCCATTGCCCCAGCAGCGTCGCCCAGCTATCCGGCAGCATTTGCGTCGGATTATCCGGTATCGCGGTTTCAAACAGCTCACTGGGGAGATCCTGCGTCAGAACTTCCTGACCCGCGGCCATCACCGTCAGCCAGCGGCAAGTGTTTTCCAGCTGACGAACGTTGCCCGGCCACGCCAGCCGGGTTAACGCCATCTCCGTCTCCGGATGCAGCTGTTTGGCCTCCACGCCCAGTTCACGAGCGGCAATTTGCAGGAAATGCCTCGCCAGGCGAGGAATATCTTCCCGACGCTCGCGCAGCGGCGGCAGATGGACGCGAATCACGTTCAGGCGATGGAACAAATCCTCACGGAATTTCCCCTCCTGGACGCGCAGCTCAAGGTTCTGGTGGGTGGCGGCAATAATACGCACATCCACTTTCACCGGCGCATAGCCGCCCACGCGGTAAAACTGACCATCGGCCAGGACGCGCAGCAGACGGGTCTGGACGTCCAGCGGCATATCGCCAATCTCGTCAAGGAACAGCGTACCGCCGTCTGCCTGCTCAAAACGTCCCTGACGCACGGTATTGGCGCCGGTAAAAGCGCCTTTCTCGTGGCCAAAGAGCTCTGACTCAATCAAGTCTTTAGGGATTGCCGCCATATTCAGCGCAATAAATGGCGCCTTGGCGCGCGGGCTGTGGCGATGCAGAGCATGGGCAACCAACTCTTTGCCGGTACCGGATTCGCCGTTGATCAGCACGCTGATAGAAGAGCGCGACAGGCGGCCGATAATGCGAAAGACGTCCTGCATTGCCGGCGCTTCGCCGATGATATCGGCCGTTGGGCTATTAATCGGCGCATTACGCGGCTGTTGTTGCTCCTGGTAATGGCTAATTGCCCGGTCAACCAGCGCTACCGCTTCATCGATATCAAACGGTTTCGGCAGATAATCAAAGGCGCCTTGCTGATAGGCGCTTACCGCCGCATCAAGATCCGAATGCGCTGTCATTATGATGACCGGTAGCATTGGATGGCGCTGTTTAATTTGCTTTAACAGCGCCAGCCCATCCATTCCCGGCATGCGGATATCAGACAGCAGCACATCCGGGGTTTTGGTCGTGAGGGCATCAAGCACCTCGTTACCGCTCTCAAACGTTGTACAACTCAAGCCTGCCCCGGTGAGCGCGCGTTCAAGCACCCAACGGATGGAGCTATCGTCGTCAACGATCCATGCTATCCCTCGTTGCATAAACACCTCTACTTCCGAATAGGCAGGTACACCGAAAATTCGGTATGCCCTGGCCAACTGGTAAATTCAATTTTCCCGGAGTGCTGATCGATAAGGCTGCGTGCAATAGACAGACCGAGTCCGGTACCGCCTTCGCGCCCGCTCACCATCGGATAAAACAGCGTGTCCTGTAAATGAGACGGTATTCCCGGGCCGTTATCTTCAACGTCAATGCGCGCAGCGAGGCGGTAGCGTACGCCGTGTAAGGTTAACTGGAAGGCCGTGCGGGTGCGCAGAGTGATCTCGCCGCCCTCGGGTCCCAGCGCCTGCAGCGCATTACGGACGATATTCAGCAACACCTGCTCGATTTGGTCAGGGTCGTGCGGGAGTTCCGGCAGGCTGGGGTCGTAATCGCGAACCAGTTTGACGTTATCCGGCAGCTCCATCGACACCAGCTTCACTACCCGCTCAGCGACCTTATGGATGCTTTCCGTCACGTGCATCCCGGGATGCTGCGGCCCCAGCAGACGGTCGACCAGATTTCTTAACCGATCGGCCTGTTCAATAATGACTTTGGTATATTCCATTAGCGCAGGATCGGGCAGCGCTTTGCTCAGCAGCTGTGCCGCTCCGCGCAAACCGCCCAGCGGGTTTTTAATCTCATGGGCCAGACCACGCACTAAGTCGCGTGCGGCAATCTGCTGTGCGTGCTGCAGCTGCTCCTGGCTCAGACGACGCTGATTATCCATCGGCGCCATTTCCAGCAGAATATAGCCTTCAGGCAGGCGCTGCGCCGTCAGGGAAAGGATATGCGAGCGGCTATCAATGACCAGCGTCACTTCATTATCGGTAAAACCCTGCCCCGCAGCGAGGCTCTCCTGCATGAGGCCGATATTCAGCGAGAAATAGCTCAACAGTTCCGGCAGCGGCGTGCCGAATAGCTTACGAGAACTTTGCGCCAGCAGCTGCTGCGCCGCCGGGTTCGCGTAATGAACCGCCAGGTCATCATCGACCAGTAAGATACTGTTGATTAAAGAGTTAAGGATCTGCCCAGCATCGGGCAGTGTGCCTGTTGCCATTCGACAGTCTCCAGAAAAAGAGTGCACCATTTTAGTGCAGTATAGCTTTTTATGAATAAAAAGCTCACGAGATCAGCGTGTTGGTGGAGAAAAAAGCCCATCCTGAGATGGGCTGAAAGTTTCCACGGCAACAAAACATCCCTGGTACCCCGCGCCACAACACGAAGCACCATGGATTTACAGCAAAATCAGACGCTGTAGTACAGCTCGAATTCAACCGGGTGCGGAGTCATACGGATGCGGTCGTTTTCTTCCATACGCAGGGCGATGTAAGCATCGATAGCGTCGTTGGTGAATACGCCGCCGGCGGTCAGGAATTCACGGTCTGCGTCCAGCGCGTTCAGTGCTTCTTCCAGAGAGCCTGCAACCTGTGGGATCTCTTTCGCTTCTTCCGGCGGCAGATCGTACAGGTTTTTATCCATGGCTTCGCCCGGATGGATTTTGTTCTTGATACCGTCAAGGCCAGCCATCAGCAGCGCGGCGAAGCACAGGTACGGGTTAGCCGCCGGGTCCGGGAAGCGCACTTCGATACGGCGCGCTTTCGGAGAGGTGACAACCGGAATACGGATAGACGCGGAACGGTTACGGGCAGAGTAAGCCAGCATTACCGGCGCTTCGTAGCCCGGGACCAGACGCTTGTAGGAGTTGGTGGTCGGGTTAGCCAGGGCGTTAATCGCTTTAGCGTGTTTAATTACGCCGCCGATGTAGTACAGCGCTTGTTCAGACAGGCCCGCGTATTTGTCGCCGGAGAACAGGTTTACGCCGTTCTTGGACAGGGACATGTGGCAGTGCATACCGGAACCGTTATCGCCAAACATCGGTTTTGGCATGAAGGTCGCGGTTTTGCCGAAACGGTGTGCGACGTTGTGCACAACGTATTTGTAAATCTGAATTTCATCCGCTTTTTTGGTCATGGTGTTAAAGCGGGTGGCGATTTCGTTCTGACCGGCAGTCGCCACTTCGTGGTGGTGAGCTTCAACAACCAGGCCCATCTCTTCCATGATCATACACATGGTGGAGCGGATATCCTGAGAGGAGTCTACCGGCGGAACCGGGAAGTAACCGCCTTTCACGCCCGGACGGTGGCCTTTGTTGCCGCCTTCGTATTTGGTGGAGGAGTTCCATGCGCCTTCGATATCATCGATAGCGACGTGGGAACCGGAAATGGACGCACCAAAACGGATATCATCGAACAGGAAGAATTCTGGTTCTGGCCCGAACAGTACGGTGTCAGCCAGGCCGGTAGAGCGCAGATACTCTTCAGCGCGCTTAGCAATGGAACGCGGGTCGCGGTCATAGCCCTGCAGAGTGCCGGGTTCCAGGATGTCGCAGCGGATGATCAGAGTCGGTTCTTCATAGAACGGGTCGATCAGCGCGGTGGTTGCATCCGGCATCAGAACCATGTCGGATTCGTTAATACCTTTCCAACCGCCAATCGAGGAGCCATCAAACATTTTGCCTTCTTCGAAGAATTCGGCATTTACCTGATGAGAAGGAATAGTTACGTGCTGTTCTTTACCTTTGGTATCGGTGAAGCGCAGATCGACAAACTTCACTTCATGCTCGTTCAGCATCGTCAAAACGTGTTCAGCGGACATACTTAAACTCTCCCGGATTGGTCTGTGTCGTCGTGGAAACGAAAACTTTTTTGCTACTAAAAGTGGCGTTGTTGCCTTAAAAAATACAAAGCGAAATCTGTGCCAACTTTTAAATTGCCCCCAAAAGGCGTTATCATGCACGTCATCGTGCAAAAGGGCTGCACCAAAATGAATGCATTGCACCAATATAGTGCATTTGTGTGAACATTGGGCACTTATTTGGTGCAATTGGACTCGAATAACCCTTTTAATGCTCCGTGAAAGCGATCACAAAGAATCTCTGCAATACTTGTTTGCGGAGGATGTTTGTGATCCTGTTTTGTACTGCGATTAATCCGTGTACAATAACGCGCTATTTCTAATGCCTGAGGCAAAGTTGTGATCGAAAATCTGCGTAATATCGCCATCATCGCGCACGTTGACCATGGTAAAACTACCCTGGTTGATAAGCTGCTACAGCAATCTGGTACGTTCGACGCGCGTACTGAAGCACAAGAACGAGTGATGGACTCCAACGATTTGGAGAAAGAGCGTGGGATTACCATCCTCGCTAAAAACACTGCTATCAAATGGAATGATTACCGTATCAACATCGTTGATACCCCTGGGCACGCCGACTTCGGTGGTGAAGTTGAACGTGTCATGTCCATGGTAGATTCTGTGCTGCTGGTGGTTGATGCCTTTGATGGTCCGATGCCGCAGACGCGCTTCGTCACCAAGAAAGCTTTTGCCCACGGTCTGAAGCCGATTGTTGTTATCAACAAAGTTGACCGTCCTGGCGCGCGCCCTGACTGGGTTGTCGATCAGGTATTCGACCTGTTCGTTAACCTTGATGCTACCGACGAACAGCTGGACTTCCCTATCGTTTACGCTTCCGCGCTGAACGGTATCGCGGGTCTGGATCACGAAGATATGGCTGAGGATATGACTCCGCTGTATCAGACTATCGTCGATCGCGTACCGGCACCGAACGTTGACCTTGATGGCCCGCTGCAGATGCAAATCTCCCAGCTGGACTACAACAACTACGTTGGCGTCATCGGTATCGGCCGCATCAAGCGCGGTAAAGTGAAGCCGAACCAGCAGGTCACTATCGTTGATAGCGAAGGCAAAACCCGTAATGGTAAAGTCGGTAAAGTTCTGACCCATCTGGGTCTGGAGCGTATCGAGAGCGACATCGCTGAAGCGGGCGATATCATCGCGATCACCGGTCTGGGCGAGCTGAACATCTCTGACACCATCTGCGATACGCAGAATGTTGAAGCGCTGCCGGCGCTGTCCGTCGATGAGCCGACCGTTTCCATGTTCTTCTGCGTTAACACCTCTCCGTTCTGCGGTAAAGAAGGTAAGTACGTTACCTCTCGTCAGATCCTTGACCGCCTGAACAAAGAGCTGGTGCACAACGTGGCGCTGCGCGTTGAAGAAACTCCGGATGCAGACGCATTCCGCGTTTCTGGCCGTGGTGAACTGCACCTGTCCGTTCTTATCGAAAACATGCGTCGTGAAGGTTTCGAAATGGCGGTTTCCCGTCCGAAAGTTATCTTCCGCGAAATCGACGGCCGTAAGCAAGAGCCGTTCGAGAACGTGACGCTGGACGTCGAAGAGCAGCACCAGGGGTCTGTTATGCAGGCGCTGGGTGAGCGTAAAGGCGACCTGAAAAACATGAATCCAGATGGCAAAGGCCGCGTACGTCTCGACTACGTGATCCCAAGCCGTGGTCTGATCGGCTTCCGTTCAGAATTCATGACCATGACCTCCGGTACCGGTCTGCTGTACTCCACCTTCAGCCACTACGATGACGTTCGTGCGGGTGATGTGGGTCAGCGTCAGAACGGCGTTCTGATCTCCAACGGTCAGGGTAAAGCGGTGGCGTTTGCGCTGTTCAGCCTGCAGGATCGCGGTAAGCTGTTCCTGGGCCACGGCGCAGAAGTTTACGAAGGCCAGATCATCGGTATTCACAGCCGTTCTAACGACCTGACGGTAAACTGCCTGACTGGTAAGAAACTGACCAACATGCGTGCGTCCGGTACTGACGAAGCAACGGTTCTGGTTCCGCCGGTTAAGATGACCCTGGAGCAGGCTCTGGAGTTCATCGATGACGACGAACTGGTTGAAGTTACCCCTACTTCCGTTCGTATCCGTAAACGTCATCTGACCGAGAACGACCGTAAACGCGCAATGCGCGGCGCGAAAGAAGAGTAATTAACGCTTCTTTTCGCTATCTGAACCCTGCCTCAATGGCAGGGTTTCTTTTTTGTACAAAGCCCTGCCACCCATAGTCAAACTCCCCCTTTCCCGCTACAGTTAATTTTCCACGGTGCAAAAGGAGAGGGCCATGCTCTATATCTTTGATTTAGGTAATGTGATTGTCGATATTGACTTCAACCGGGTGCTCGGGACGTGGAGCGATTTAACGCGGATCCCTCTTGCGACGCTGAAGCAGCATTTCACTATGGGTGAAGCGTTCCATCAGCACGAGCGCGGCGAAATTAGCGATGAGGATTTTGCGGCGGCGATGTGCCACGAAATGAACATGCCGCTTAGCTACGAGCAGTTCTCCCACGGCTGGCAGGCGGTTTTCGTCGCCCTGCGACCGGAGGTGACGGCAATTATGCAAAAATTACGCGAGCAGGGGCATCGAGTCGTGGTCCTGTCCAATACTAACCGTTTGCATACCACCTTCTGGCCGGATGAATATCCAGAAATACGCGCTGTGGCTGACCATATCTATCTCTCCCAGGAGATGGGGATGCGTAAACCCGAAGCGCGGATCTACCAGAGCGTGCTCGAATCGGAAGGTTTCTCCGCAGAGGATACGGTTTTCTTCGATGATAACGCGGATAATATTGCCGGCGCTGATCAGTTAGGTATCACGTCAATTCTGGTGACCGGAAAGGAGACGATACCGAACTACTTTGCGAAGCAGCTATGCTAAAAACCGTTCATCAAAAAACAGCGCGCCATCTGCGGCCGCTGGTGGCCTGGCTGAAGCTGCTATGGCGGCGTATTGATGAAGATCATATGACGACCCTGGCGGGAAACCTGGCCTATGTGTCGTTACTCTCCCTGGTGCCGCTTATCGCCGTTATATTTGCGCTGTTTGCGGCCTTTCCGATGTTTTCTGATGTGAGTATCCAGATTCGACACTTTATTTTTGCCAATTTTATTCCGACCACCGGCGATGTGATCCAGGGCTATATCGAGCAGTTTGTCGCCAACTCCAGTCGGATGACCGCCGTGGGCGCTTTCGGCCTGATTGTGACATCGCTGCTGCTGATGTATTCCATTGATAGCGCATTGAATACTATCTGGCGCAGCACCCGAACCCGGCCAAAAACCTACTCCTTTGCCGTCTATTGGATGATCCTCACGCTGGGGCCGCTGCTGGCGGGGGCCAGCCTTGCGATCAGCTCCTATCTCCTGTCGTTACGCTGGGCCAGCGATCTGAATAGCGTGATTGACGATGTGCTGCGTATTTTTCCGCTCATTTTATCGTGGGTGGCATTCTGGCTGCTATACAGCATTGTGCCGACGGCCGAGGTCCGTAACCGCGATGCGATAATCGGTTCCCTGGTTGCGGCGCTGCTCTTTGAGGCGGGGAAGAAAGCTTTTGCTTTATATATCACTGCGTTTCCGTCCTATCAGCTGATTTATGGCGTGCTTGCCGTGGTACCCATTTTGTTCGTCTGGGTGTACTGGACGTGGTGTATCGTCTTGCTTGGCGCTGAAATTACTGTCACTCTCGGTGAATACCGCAAACTGAAAAAAGAAGAAACAGAACAATCATGATTGCATTAATTCAACGCGTATCCCGAGCTAGCGTTACCGTGGAGGATGAAGTGACGGGCGAAATCGGTCCCGGGCTTCTGGTGCTGTTAGGCGTCGAGAGAGACGATGATGAGCAAAAGGCGAATCGCCTGTGCGAACGCGTGCTGGGATACCGTATTTTTAGCGATGCTGAAGGCAAAATGAATCTTAATGTGCAGCAGGCTGGCGGCAGCGTGCTGGTGGTTTCACAGTTTACGCTGGCAGCGGATACCGAGCGCGGGATGCGTCCTGGATTTTCTAAAGGCGCGGCACCGGATAAAGCGGAAGCGCTGTACGAGTATTTCGTTGAGCGCTGCCGCCAGCAGAAAATGAATACGCAGACCGGGAGATTTGCTGCCGATATGCAGGTTTCTCTGGTGAATGATGGTCCTGTGACCTTTTGGTTGCAGGTATGAGCCAGCTTCCGGGCAGGCTGCGGGTAACAAAAGAGAGTACAGCTATGTATCACCTTCGCGTACCGCAAACAGAAGAAGAGTTAGAGAGCTACTACCAGTTCCGCTGGGAGATGCTGCGTAAGCCGCTGCATCAGCCGAAAGGGTCCGAGCGCGATGCATGGGATGCGATGGCGCACCATCAAATGGTGGTCGATGAAGAGGGTAATCTGGTTGCCGTTGGGCGACTGTATGTGAACGCGGAAAACGAAGCCTCGATCCGTTTTATGGCCGTACATCCGTCAGTACAGGATAAGGGGCTGGGAACCCTGATGGCGATGACGCTGGAGTCCGTCGCCCGTCAGGAAGGCGTTAAGCGCGTGACCTGTAGCGCCCGTGAAGACGCGGTAGAATTCTTTGCCAAGCTCGGGTTTGTGAACCAGGGTGAAATCACGACGCCGACCACCACGCCGATTCGTCATTTTTTGATGATTAAGCCAATAGCCTCGCTGGACGATATTTTACATCGCGGCGACTGGTGCGCTCAGCTGCAGCAGGCCTGGTATCAGCACATCCCTCTTAGTGAAAAAATGGGCGTGCGCATTCAGCAGTATACCGGGCAAAAGTTTATCACCACTATGCCGGAAGCCGGTAACCAGAATCCCCACCATACGCTGTTTGCCGGCAGCCTGTTTTCGCAGGCAACGTTAACCGGCTGGGGGCTTATCTGGCTGATGCTGCGCGAGCGGCATCTTGGCGGCACAATTATTCTCGCAGATGCTCATATTCGTTACAGTCAGCCCATTAGCGGACGCCCCAGCGCTGTTGCCGATCTCGGCTCATTAAGCGGCGATCTCGATCGCCTGGCGCGTGGGCGCAAAGCGCGCGTTCAGCTGCAGGTTGAGCTATTCGGTGACGATCGGCTCGGCGCGGTTTTTGAGGGTATCTATATCGTGCTTCCTGCGAAGCCGTTCGGCTCTTATGAAGAGGGTGGCAACGAAGAGGAGTAGCCTCCCTTTACGCTTATCTACTGGCCCGGTGATTTTACCCGCCAGGCGATATCTCTCATCGCGCTGGCTGCCGCTGGGCTGATACCGCCCAGCTGGAAGAAGCCGTGAATCACTCCGAGATAGCGCTGACAGGTGCACTCTACGCCCTGTTCAAGCAGGCGCTGGTAAAGCGCTTCGCCTTCATCACGCAAAGGATCGTATTCTGCCGTCAGAATATGCACCGGCGGTAAGCCGTTAAAGTCTTTACGCCATAGCGGGCTGGCTTCCGGGTGGTGGAGTGTCGTCGACGAAAGGTACATTTCATAGCCGCTGAGCAGAGTGTCTTCGGTGATAATGTAATCTTTACCGTTATCGATATAGCTCTTCATACTGGCGGTGGCATCCAGCATCGGGTAAATCAAAACAAGCTGCGCGGGTTGCCATGCCCGGGTGGTTTTCAGCCGCAGAGCGGTGACCAAGGCCAGATGACCCCCGGCGCTGTCGCCCGCAAGCGTAATACGCGAAACGTCGATGCCTAACTGCGGCGCGTGGCGGTGAATAATCAGTGCGCCTTTTTCCGCATCGTCATGGGCAGCGGGAAAAGCGTGCTCCGGCGCCAGCCGGTATTGCACGGCGATAACCCGGCAGCCGCTGTGGTAAGCCAACTGACGGAGTTGATGGTCATGCGTGGCGAAACTACCGCTGATAAAGCAGCCGCCGTGAAAATAGATGACCGCAGGGAGAGCGCCTGAGGCGTTGAGGGGGGAGACAATGCGAAATGTCATGCCTTCGAGCTCGATATCTTCTACCTGAACGCGCTTTTCTTGCTCCCCAGCCAGTACCGTGCTGGCGATATAGCCGCGTCTCCGGTCATCAATACTCTGATCGCGCGATGAGGGTCGACCCGCCTCGATAAACTCCCGCACCTGTATTGCAATACCCTTTTCAAGCGCCATTTTTATTCCCTTAACCTGTTTGGATATACAGGTTTATAGCCTGATTGTGAGCAAAAGAAAACCGGGGATTTTCGTTGGGAAGTGATTCTGGAAAGCGGCTCGCAAAAGTGAAACCCATTGCTGGACGAAGCAGCAATCGCAGGGAGTAGTATGGGATAAAGCTGCCGGATGCCATCGTACTGGCAACAGCGCAAATAGATCGTTATGAACTGGTCACGCGCAAAGCAAAAGTTTTGCCGGCATACCGGGAGTGATTACGCCTTATCATTTGTAAGTCGGGCAGCAGAAGAGGCTGCCCGACATGCTGCCCGCCGTTACTCCCCCTCTCCCGGGAACAGGAACGGGTTGATGGAGCTGCGGGCAAAGCCCTCTTGTTCCATCCGTGCGTCCAGCACCAGTGAGGCGAGGTCGTCGGCCACGGCTTCTACTTTGGGATCCTTTTCCTGATAAAGAATCTTCAGGTAGGTACCACAGTCGCCGCAGCTTTCGGCTTTAATGGCCGCCTGCTCGTTGTCTAAAGACCAGTAGTGCAGATCGCGCGTCTGTTCGCAGTTGCTGCATTTCACGCGCACCACGTGCCACTCGGTTTCACACAGGTTGCAGTGCAAATAGCGCAGGCCCTGAGTGGTGCCAATTTGCACTATGCTGGAGACCGGCATCGAGCCGCAAACCGGGCAGAATTGACGCTGCTCACCGTATTCGGCGCGAGCTTTACCGGGTATCAGGCTGGCCATCTGCGCCCAATAGAGCGATAGCGCGGCCCAAATAAACGGTGCTTTATCGCTGCTAACGGAGGCAAAATCGGAGACAAATAGCGCGCTTGCCATCAGTTCCAGCTCTTGCTCTGACGCTTTTTCCAGATTCTCGATAACCGCCAGCGCCGGGCCGCTCATCTCTGGCTTCAGTTCGGCAATCAGCGAATGCAGTAGCTTGTGCCAGTGCTTGTCGCGCGGTAAAACGTGAATATCGAGCGGCGGTTTGCCCTGATCGTTCGCTTCTTTAATGCGTGCGGTGAGATCCATCTGCAGGGGATGATCGTACAGCACCACTTCCTGCGCGTGGGCGATAAGCGCAGCAAAGCGCAGATAATCCCCCAGCGGATTATTTTCAGCCAGTTCGCGCAGGCGCTCGGCACGACGGTTATATAAATTTTTGAGTCGAGGAAACAACAACGGTGGAATCATATCCGTCGCGCGTTTCTCGCTCTTTTCCAGCTCATCTTGCGGGATGATACGAATGCTCATTCAGTCACTTCCTGGTTTCAGCAGATTCGGCGATGGTCGCGTCCGCTCTGTGATTTGGCGGGCATCATGCGCCCGCTCTGGTGATGTCATTAATGATAACCGTAATCGGCATACGGGATATACCCATGACATCGCAATGTGTGCGCTACGATACCTGATATCGATACCCCAGACTATGCGCCGTTAGGATTAGCCATCCTGCCCCATGAGTTTACAGTGCCAATCCCGCCTGCGGTGCATGAGGGCTGGAGGCGGCAAAAGCGAACGGTATCCGCAAAAAAATGGCGTCGATATACGACGCCATTTATAAGACCAGCAAAGCGCACGCTTACGACTGGCGCTTATCCTGCTTTTCGCGGACTTCACGATACCAGCGCGGATGATGCTTCTTCGCCCAGGTCTTCGTGACCCAGCCTTCCACCATTGCGGTTATCGTGCCCTTCACCCACAGCGCGGCGTAAATATGCACCATGATCACCACAATCAGCGCCACCGCAGAGAAGGAGTGCAGCATCAGCGCGAAGCGGATAACCGGGATGGAGAACGCCGGCGCAAAGTACGGACGCCAGATAATCACCCCGCTGACCAGCAGCAGCACCAGCAAGATAATCGCCGCCCAGAACACGCATTTCTGGCCGAAGTTATAGCGTCCGGTATCGCCCACTTCCTCGTTGACGACAATCTTGCGAATATTCTTCGCCCAGAAAATATCGTCCCGGTTGATCAGGTTGTGGTGCCAGTAGCGGAAGAACATGATGATGAACGAGGCAAACATGATCACGCCCACAAACGGGTGCAGAATGCGCGCCAGCTGCGGTGTGCCCATGATTTGCATCAGCCAGTTGAAGGACGGGAAGAAAAAGCCCAGCCCGCTCACCGCCGCCAGCACGAAGCAGAAGGCGGTGACCCAATGGTTGATTCGCTCCGGCGCGGTGTAGCGCACGATGGTGTCACGTCTTTTCATTTGCGCACCTCGTCTTTCTCTTCATCCAGATTGTCCTCTTCCTCTTCCGCGCGGTTCGGACCGACGCCGACGTAGTGGAAGATGCTGGCGGCGAAGGTGGCCGCAAATCCGACCGCGGCCAGCGGTTTCCAGATCCCTTTCCAGAACTTCACGGTAGCGCTGATTTCCGGATTTTCCGGCAGGCCGTGATAGAGATTCGGCTTGTCGGCGTGGTGCAGCACGTACATCACGTGCGTGCCGCCAACGCCTGCCGGATCGTACAGACCTGCGTTGTCATAACCGCGGGTTTTCAGCTCGGCGACGCGCTCGCCTGCCAGCGTTTTCATATCCTCTTTGGAGCCAAAGTGGATAGCACCGGTCGGGCAGGTTTTCACGCAGGCCGGTTCCTGGCCAACGTTAACGCGGTCCACGCACAGCGTACATTTATAGACGCGGTTGTCTTCCGGATTCAGACGCGGCACGTTGAACGGGCAGCCAGCAATGCAGTAGCCGCAGCCGATGCACTGCTCAGACTGGAAGTCGACGATGCCGTTGGCATACTGAATGATTGCCCCTTCCGCCGGGCAGGCCTTCAGGCAGCCCGGATCGGCGCAGTGCATACAGCCATCCTTACGGATGAGCCACTCCAGTTTGTCGTTCTGCTCCACTTCCGAGAAGCGCATCACGGTCCAGGATTTGGCGGTCAGATCGGCGGGGTTATCGTACACCCCGACGTTATGACCCACTTCATCACGAATGTCGTTCCACTCGGAGCAGGCCACCTGACAGGCTTTACAGCCGATACAGGTCGTGACGTCGATAAGCTTCGCCACCTCTTCCTGATGGTCCCGCGCGTGCGGCGCGGGGGTGAAGCCGTTAGTCGCGGAACGACGGATAATGTCTTGCGATTGATAAGCCATAATTCGTCTCCGTTACGCCTTTTCCACGTTCACAAGGAAAGCCTTGAACTCCGGCGTCTGCGTGTTCGCATCCCCGACAAACGGCGTCAGGGTATTGGCGATAAACCCTTTCTTCGCCACGCCTTCGTAGCCCCAGTGAATCGGAATACCGATAGTATCGATATCCTTGCCGTCCGCTTTCAGCGTGCGAATACGCTTGGTCACCACCGCCTTGGCTTTAATATAGCCGCGGTTAGAGGAGACCTTCACGGTATCGCCATGGGCGATGCCGAGCTTGTTCGCCAGCTTCTCGCCGATCTCCACAAACTGCTCCGGCTGCGCGATGGCGTTGAGAAGCGCGTGCTTGGTCCAGTAGTGGAAGTGCTCGGTCAGACGGTAAGTGGTACCGACGTAAGGGAATTTTTCCGCTTTGCCCATCTGCTCAAGGTCGCCTTTAAAGACGCGAGCGGCCGGGTTAGAGACGACATTCGGGTGCAGCGGGTTAGTGCCCAGCGGCGTTTCAAACGGCTCGTAGTGTTCCGGGAACGGCCCCTCCGCCATCTTATCGATAGCGAACAGACGTCCCATTCCTTCCGGCTGCATGATAAACGGCCCGACATCGCTGTCCGGCGCCGCGGCGCTGTAGTCTGGAATATCCACGCCGCCCCACTTCGCGCCGTCCCATTTCAGGAGCTGACGCTTCGGATCCCACGGTTTACCCTGCGGGTCAGCGGAGGCGCGGTTATACAGGATACGGCGATTAAGCGGCCACGCCCATGCCCAGCCGAGGGTATTGCCAAGGCCAGATGGATCGGCGTTATCGCGACGGGCCATCTGGTTGCCGTCAGGCGTCCAGCTGCCGGCGAAGATCCAGCAGCCGCTGGAGGTCGTGCCGTCGTCACGCAGCTGCGCAAACGAACTGAGCTGCTGGCCTTTCTTGACGATCACAGCACCGGTTGCCGGGTCGGTGATGTCAGCCAGCGCCTTGCCGTTGCTCTCCATCGCCACTTCTTCCGATGCCGGTTCATGCGGCGTGGCGTAGTTCCACGTCATGTTCAGCACCGGTTCCGGCGCCGGTCCGCCCTGTTCGGCGTACATCTTGCGCAGGCGTAAGAAGATACCGGCGAGGATTTCACCGTCGGTGGCCGCAATCCCCGGGGCGTCAGCGCCTTTCCAGTGCCACTGCAGCCAGCGGCCGGAGTTAACGATGGAACCGTTCTCTTCGGCGAAGCAGGTGGACGGCAGGCGGAACACTTCGGTCTGGATTTTCGCCGGATCGACGTCGTTCGACTCTCCGTGGTTTTGCCAGAAAGTGGAGGTTTCGGTGTTGAGCGGATCGATGGTCACCAGGAACTTCAGTTTCGACAGCGACGCAACAACCTTGTTTTTGTTCGGGAACGAGGCTACCGGGTTAAAGCCCTGGCAGATATAGCCATTCACTTTACCCTGATTCATCATCTCGAAGTATTGCAGGACGTCGTAGCCCTTGTCCCACTTCGGCAGCCAGTCAAAGCCCCAGCTGTTTTCCGCCGTTGCTTTATCGCCAAAGAAGGCCTTCATCATCGAGACGAAGAATTTCGGGTAGTTACCCCAGTAGTTCACCTGATCCTTCAACAGCGGTTTCGGCGTATTGGCGGCGAGGTAGGTTTGCAGGTCAGTCTGTTTCTCGCTCGGCAGCGTCATATAGCCAGGCAGGCTCTGCGACAGCAATCCTAAGTCGGTGAGACCCTGAATGTTGGAGTGGCCGCGCAGGGCGTTTACGCCGCCGCCCGCCATGCCCATATTACCGAGCAGCAGCTGGATCATCGCCATGGTGCGAATGTTCTGCGCGCCGATGGAGTGCTGCGTCCAGCCCAGTGCGTACAGGAAAGACGCGGTTTTATCAGGAGCGCTGGTTTCCGCAATGTACTCGCAGACTTTCAGGAAGTCCGCTTTTGGCGTCCCGCAGATATTTTCGACAACTTCTGGCGTATAGCGGGAAACGTGCTGCTTCAGCAAATTCCAGACGCAGCGCGGATGCTGCAGCGTGGTATCGCGTTTAGCAAAGCCGTTTTCATCCAGCTCATAGTTCCAGGACGTTTTGTCGTACTTGCGGGCTTCGGCGTCATAGCCGCTGAATAAACCGTCTTCAAAGCTGTAATCTTCACGCACGATCAGGCTGGCGTTGGTATAGGCTTCGGTATATTCACGGTTAATCTTTTCATTGTTCAACAGGTACAGGATGACGCCTGACAGGAAGGTAATGTCAGTACCGGAACGAATTGGGGTATAGAAATCAGCCACCGACGCGGTACGCGTAAAGCGCGGATCGATCACAATCAGCTTCGCGCCATTGTGGATCTTGGCTTCCATCGCCCAGCGGAACCCAACCGGGTGAGCTTCAGCGGCGTTGCCGCCCATCACCACGATAAGATTGGCGTTCTTTATGTCGACCCAGTGGTTGGTCATCGCACCGCGACCAAATGTTGGAGCAAGACTTGCTACCGTTGGTCCGTGTCAGACGCGCGCCTGGTTGTCGACCGCGAGCATACCGAGCGCGCGGGTAAATTTCTGGGTTAAATAACCGGTTTCGTTACTGGAGGCGGAGGCGCACAGCATACCGGTGGTCAGCCAGCGGTTGACGGTGGTGCCTTCGCTATTCTGCGCGACAAAATTGGCGTCGCGGTCTTCTTTCATCAGCTTAGCGATACGGTCGAATGCTTCATCCCAGCTGATTTGCTGCCATTTATCAGAGCCTGGCGCGCGATATTCTGGAAATTTCAGGCGACTTTCGGAGTGGATAAAGTCTACCAGACCGGCCCCTTTAGGGCAGAGCGCACCACGGTTGACCGGATGGTCCGGATCACCTTCGATATGGAAGATAGACGCTTTGGCATTTTTTGCGCCGTCGCCGAGGCTGTACATTAACAGCCCACAGCCAACGGAACAGTAAGTGCAGGTGTTACGGGTTTCGCGGGTGCGCAGCAGCTTGTACTGCCGTGTTTCCGCTAGCGCTAAACCGGGCGCAAAGCCCAGCGCCGCTGCCGTGGTTCCTGCCATACCGCCAGCGCAGATCTTAAAGAACTGCCTTCTGCTGACCTGCATGGTTCGCTCCTTGTTTCGACATTGTCACGTATAGTTATTTGCTTTGCGGTAAGGGCCGCAAAGGTTCAGAATTGGGGGTAATTTCCCTCGTTCCCGGAGGGATATAAACAGAATACCACATTGTGTGTATGCCTGTTCCAATACGGTTAAGACAAAGTGAACAAGAAGCCTCTTGAACAAATCGAAAATGTGACCGATATCACAGGTTATCGCCAGGTATCGCTCTGGAAGCGCCCAAATTTGCAACATCCTCAGCCAGACGAGTTAGCTGAAGAGGTACCCGTTGCGCTGGTTTATAACGGCATCTCGCACGTGGTGATGATGGCGACGCCGAAAGACCTGGCGCAGTTCGCCGTCGGCTTTTCCTTATCCGAAGGGATTATAGAGAACCGGCGCGAGATTTATGGCATCGACGTCGTTCAGGCCTGTAACGGCCTGGAAGTGCAAATTGAGCTCTCCAGCCGCCGCTTTATGGGATTGAAAGAGCGCCGTCGCGCGCTAGCCGGCCGCACCGGCTGTGGCGTATGCGGCGTGGAACAGCTCAACGATATCGGTAAGCCCGTGCAGCCTCTGCCTTTTACCCAGACGTTCGATCTGGCGAACCTCGATCGCGCGTTGGCGCATCTGCGGGATTTTCAGCCGATAGGCTGCCTTACCGGCTGCACGCATGCGGCGGCTTGGGTAACGCTTTCCGGCGAGCTCGCGGGCGGCCACGAAGACGTTGGCCGCCACGTGGCGCTGGACAAACTCCTCGGACACCGCGCGGAAGATGATGGCGCCTGGCAAAACGGTGCGGCGCTCGTCTCCAGCCGCGCCAGCTATGAAATGGTGCAGAAGGCGGCGATGTGCGGGGTGGAAATTCTTTTTGCGGTCTCTGCCGCGACCATGCTGGCGGTTGAAGTTGCTGAGCGCTGTAACCTGACGCTGGTGGGCTTCTGCAAGCCGGGTAGGGCAACCGTGTACACGCATCCGCAGCGGTTAATTGCAGGTTAAAAATAAGTCAATTTTTTTGAATGATAACAGCAAATCCTTCCGCTTTTTGTTTGACGATGTGAGGGCTACTATTTATCACATCAAGGCACGGCGCCTTATTAAAACAACTAACGTAAAGGGTTTATCTCATGAAAAGCATCAAAACTTTTGTCGCTGTTATCGCACTTTCCGCTTCTTTTGGTTCCTTTGCTGCGGAAACCGTCACCGCTACCGCAGCAACGATGGACGGTGCGGAAGCGAAGATCGCCGCTCAGGCCCAGGCCGCAGGCGCGTCGTCTTACAAAATTACCGAAGCGTTTACCGGTAACCGCGTGCACATGACCGCTGAACTGAATAAATAAGCTTAAAGCTACTGTCGAAAGAGCGCCCAAGGGGCGCTTTTTTTGTCTTTTTGTGGCCTGCGGATGTGCATCAGCTATGGAGATTGTGCTTATCATTGGCCGGGCGGTGCGTCAGGCGCCGCCCGGCAGAAATGCGGGCACAATAGCTGTTGCCCTTGCATCCTTTAATCGAAGTAATAGCGAATGCCGAGGCGGAATCGTACCTGATCGTCGTGATTCTGATCCTGATCGAGCCAGGCCACTTCTGCATAGGGAAGCCAGTGTTTATCGACGCGGTAGCGCGCCACAATGCTTGGCTCCCAGTGGGTTTTCTGCCCGTTAGAGGCATTGAAGTCGTTAGCGTTGACGAAGAACTCAGGGTTGAGCTGGAGCCACAGTTTTTCGGTCGCCTGGTAATTAAGGAACAGGTCGAGCTGATGGCTGTCGTTATAATCCATATAGCCATTATAATCGCGATCTTTATGGGTCATATGGTTATAGCGATAGCGGCTGCTGAAACTCAATGTTTTACTGATTTTATAGTCGAGACTGATATAAGGAGCCAGTTTTGTTCCTTTATTATCAATATCGGTTAATCCGCCAGGCGTCAGCGTCCATTTTTCATTAAGCGGTAGCGGATACCAGCCTTCAAACTCCTGAAATGAGCTTTTCATTTGATTAAAGTCTTGCCCGAGGTCGTACATTGCGGAAGCCAGAACGCCTGCGCCATTATCAAATATATGACCCAGGCCAATTTTATACTGGTTTTTCTCAGAGGCCGTCGTGTGAGCGTAGCGATTATCAACCCAGGTTGCTGCGGCAATTGCATTTAGCGTAAAGCAGGACAGCGGTATGGCGATACAAAGCGTGCGTGATTTTTTCATTTTTATTCCTGTAGGATTTAATAAGTGCCATAATTTCTGGAGAGAAATAAAAGACACTTATTAAATAGCAATTGCTGTGCCAGAATATAAAGTTCTTAAAATACATGAAGTTGTTTTTATGTGTTGAGCCTTAATTCGACACTGACTGATTTTTTATTTGCGTCGATACTCATCACGAGTAATAAGACGGCTCCCTTTTATTAAAGGGAGCCAGGGGATGCGTTAAATTATGCCAATACCCGCAGCGGCAAAACCGAAGACAATCAGCATAATTAATACTTTATTGGGGCTAACTTTTTTATTCAGAAGCTTCAGGCAGCCCAGAACTAAAAGCAGAGGAATCAATCCGACGCAAATTTTGTCGAGGATCTCTTGCAGTACAAAGGGTTGGCCGGCGATGGTGGTTTTAAAGGTGGTGGTAAACTTCACCATGCTGGCGCTCATCGCTCCCACCATCATCAAACCCATAATTGATGAGGCTTTCGTTATACAGCTCAGCAACCCTGACTGCGTCGCTTCGGCGATATATTTAGAGCCTAAACGGTAGCCCATGACGCCGCCGTAATAGCGCAGCAGATAGCTGGGAATATTGTAAATCAGCAGGAACAGCAGCGGTCCCAACGGATTCCCTTGCGATGCCAGACCGATGGCAATCCCGGTGGCGATAATACGCAGTACGCCATAAAAGAAGGAATCCCCGACGCCAGCGAAGGGTCCCATCAGCGCCACTTTGATGCCGTTAATACTGGAAGTATCAAAGTTCGGATTGGCTGCGTTCTCTTTCTCCATCGACAGCGTCAGGCCCATAATAAAAGGAGCCAGATGCTGGTTGGTATTAAAAAACTGGCTGTTACGTTTTAACGACTCAATATAGCCGTGTGGATTGCCGGTATAGATTTTTTTCAGCAGCGGCGCAAGGATCCAGCCGTAGCTCAGCCCCTCCATGCGGGTAAAGTTCATGGAGCCCAGCAGCTGGAACTGGCGGAAGAACAGCTGACGGAACATATTTTTTTCGCCTTTGCTGTCATTTTGTGCGCTGAGCGCGCTGTGTTGGATATCAGTCATTGAAAAACCCATCCTTATCATCAACTGACGCTGGGGCAGCGGTTGCCGCCTGTTTATTGGCTTTAAGCTGATTAAATTCGTTAAAGCACAGATAGACCGCTACCGAGGCCGCGATAATGGCAATGCCCATAATCGGTAGCTGCAGATAGGCCGCCATCGCAAAACCGATAAAGAAGAAGGCGGCGATATTCTTGTTCCATAATGCTTTGAGCAAAATTGCGAAGCCCAGCGCCGGGAGAATGCCGCCAACGGCAGTCATTCCACGCATCACCGTATCCGGGATACTTTCGACCAGACTGCGAATGACGTCGGTGCCAAACAGAATGCCGAAGAACGCCAGTACCGCAAACGGCACGCCGTAAAACAGGGTCATGCCGAAAGTGATACCCAGCGCCGCACGGTCGCGGCCTTCTTCCAGTAAGGCGTCATATTTTTCAACCAGTCCGGTATAAACCAGCTTTAGTACCTGATAGACGAAAACCGCCAGCAGGCTGATGGGCAGCGCCAGCGCGACGGCCACCGCTGGTTCCGCGTGAGTAAGAATGGTAAAGGCCGTCGCCAGGACTGAACCCACAGCCAGATCTGCGGGAACGGAGCCGCCGATAGTGATAGTGCCCAGAAAAATGAGTTCCAGCGTGGCGCCGATAATAATGCCCTGTTGAAAATCCCCCAGCACCAGTCCTACCATCGCGCCGCAGATCAGCGGCCTTTCGATGAGCGGTTGTCCCAGGGTGTGATCCGCGAACTTGGCGATATACATCACCAGCGCGACAAGGAGTGCAGACGTTAACATAGCGACCTCGCTTAGCTGGCGGCGTTGCCCAGCATCTCAATCAGGTTTTTTACCGGATGAGAAGGCAGGACCTGATATTCAACGGCAATGCCGCGGTTGGCGATGGCGTGGAAATCCGCCACATCTTCCGGCGTCACGTAGACGGTATCGCTGATGCGCTTTTTCGCCGCCAGATTGTCGGTGATGCGCCCAAAGTTAGCGACATTTAACGTTTTTATTCCCGGAACCTGTTCGACGAGTCGACGGGCGTCGGCGGCGTTGTTGACGATCACCATAATTTTCATTGCGTCCGAACGCGGGTCGTTAAGCACATCCCCTGCATCCTTTACCGCCATGATGGCGCATTTTGCGGTATCAGGAGCCGCCATGCGCAGCGACATTTTTTGCACTTCGTTATTCACGATCTGGTCATTGGCGACCAGAATGCGGTTCACGCCCAGATGCTTGGTCCAGACCACGGCAACCTGTCCGTGGATTAGACGATCGTCAATACGTACTAAAGAAATCATGGTGTAGCTCCAGTTAGCAAAAGTAGGGTGTCCAGACGCGGGAAAGGCGAACCAGGGCTTCGAAATAGAAGTAATCGCCCCAGAGGTTTGGTTCGTTAATGCCCATATTGCGGCCAAAGTTATAAACGCCTTCGCGCAGCAGGCCGTCCTGCGTGTGGGCAAGGTAGCGCTCGTGTAAACTGCGCATCATCAGTTCGATAGCATTGCTGTAGGCCGGGCGCAGCGGGTCGGTGAGTGGTAACAGCTTCAGTAGTTCCGCCAGACCGCAGGCGGCTATCGCCGCTGCGGAAGTGTCCCGATACTGGTTATCCCTGGCGGTGAAAATCAGATCCCAGTAGCAGACAAAATCTTCCGGCAGGCGGTTAAGAAAATAGTGCGCCAGGCGGCGAGAGAGCTCGGGCTGCCAGGCATCGCCGGTGTGGGTGTATCCCAGCGCAAAACCATAAATTCCCCACGCCTGGCCGCGCGACCAGCAAGAGCTATCGCTGAATCCCTGGTGGGTATCCCCGCGTAGCGGCTTACCATTATGAATATCCATATAGAACGTATGAAAAGTAGAAGCATCATCACGTACCAGATAGCGTGCGGCCTGTGCCAGATGACGGCAGGCGGCTTCGCGCCATTGTTGATTTCCGGTTTCGTTGGCGGCCCAAAACAGCAGCGGAACATTAAGATTGCAGTCGATGATCATTCGCCCCTGGCGTGCCGGGTCGTTTAAATCTCCCCAGGCCTGAATGACGCCCGCCGTGGCGTTAAAGCGGCGATAGAGCAGCTCGGCCGCGCGCAGGGCGAGTTCGCGAGCGCGCAGGTTGCCGGTGAGCTTCCAGGCGTTAACGCAGGAGAGGAGATAGAGAAAGCCCAGATCGTGGGTATCCACTTTAATCTGCTTATCGAGACGTTCTTCAAAGCTATCGAGCAGGCTTTCCGCCACCGCCCGATATTTATCATCGCCGGTGACCTCCCAGGCGAGCCACAGCATGCCGGTCCAGAATCCCTCGGTCCAGTCGACTTTCTCCACGCTTTCATAACGGCCCCGTGTCGCACTGGCGGAGGGAAAGGTCGCCGTAAAGCGCGGCAGCATAGCGTCGAGGCGGATCAGAACGTCGCCGATGGCGCCGTCAAGCCAGGCGCGGTCCAGCCCTGGCTGCGGTAAGAAGTAGCGAGTATCAAGCGCTTCGAGTGCGATAGTCATAGCTTTCCCTCCCCGGCAAAAAAATCGTCAATATCATCCTGGGAGTGAGGCTGTTTCGTCTGGCGCGCAGTGATGATTTCCGGCAGCTGGTTCATGTACTGCATTGCTCCGCTGGCGGCGGCAAATGCGTCCTGGAGGCGCTGGGCGGTATCAGCGTGCTCCGACATACAAAACTCCATCAGCATAATCAGGTTAGCGCCGCTGATTACGTGAGCGTGGGGATATTTAACCATCATCTGTACAGCGGTATTGTTGACACTGCCGCCCGGCATATCGGTAAACAGCACCAGCTCATTGCCGCGACCGGCAGCCTGTTGGGCTATAACATCAAAACGGGCTGCTAACTCTGCGGTTGAGCCAATTTCGCCGCAGTAGGCGCAAACGGGCGTGACGCCATGGTCGTCGCCAATCAGCAGATTTAATGCCGACACTATCCCTTCTGCGTAGCGGCCGTGAGTTGCGATGTACATCTCTCGCATTGCGTATTCCTTAATCTTTACAGGTGTCTGAGAAAGAATTAGCAATCAGCGTGCCATGTTTTCATTTATATGATTTTAAAGGATAAAAATATTTTTTTGGACGCTCTTTGCAGTGTTGAATAGGCAGCTTATGCAGTGTCGACAGATTTGCCAGCCGAAGCTGGCGGCGGGGGATTAATGGCCGGGATCAAAGGCAATCCACGGTTCCATAATTTCATAAATCATCAGCACTTCGGTAAGCGGCAGGGTGATATTGTATTTGCGGTTCAGAGCCTGAAAAAAGGTGTCATGGACGGCGACAAACGCCTGCTGTTCCAGCGTTAACTCCGCCTCTTCGCGATGGCGGACCCCATTGTTGACCATGACCCGTTCGATCATCAGCGCGATGTGCATGAACAGGTTGATGCGCAGATAGCTTTCAAAATGGATTTTGTAGAAGGATTCATACTGCTTAATGACCGCTTCGACTTCATCAATAATCACTACCGGATTGAGGAAGTTAAGGCGGCTGGCGACGCCTTCGACGGTAAACAGTTTAACCACTTCATCAATCATGGGCTCCAGACCGCCTTCCATCAACAGCCCGTTGAAGTAGTCGCGTTTTAACACCAGCGTCTTTTCTTTAATCAGCTGTTCCACGCTAAGCAGAGGAATATAGCCTGCTTCCAGATCGGTCGTGGTGATGATTAGCCGCGTACCGTTTAGCGCCGGGTCAGCATGGGCGATTTTCCATTTCAGATCGTCATACTCCATCGTAATAATGTCGATCTCCTCCTGGGCCAGGAAGCGCTGGACAATATCTTTTAGCTTGCGGGAGATCCCTTCGCCGGAGATACAGGAGATAATAATTTTATTGCCTGGTAACACGCCCGCGTAGTAGCGCGTTTCCACCTCGTACGCACCTTTAGCGCTTTCAATAATCGCCTCCATCGACAGCTTATCCTGAATTTTACCCGCAATATCCAGCGCCATGGCCGTGCTGACGTTATTGATAACCAGGAGTTCGCCATGCAGATGGAGCTTTATCTCTTCATAGATCTCTTTCAGCGACCCCATGTCCACCAGGATAATCAGCCCGGCTCCTTGCCTGAGGCGCGAAACGTGAGCAATCAGCAGGTCGATGATCTCTCGGGTAGAGGTCGCGTTCGCCATGTCGAAGGCTTTAAAGTAATAGCCGCCGGTCAGCTGGTTGGCGATCCCGGCAATGCTCGACGCGGTGGCGCGGCCGTGGGAAACGATAATGCCCTGAATCGGATCGTCTTCACCGGCGAGGGTGTGAAATGCGCAGCTTAGCAGCGGGAGCAGCAGGGGCAGCGGCTGCCGGGTGACATGTTTGCTAAGTAAAGCCAGGCACTCCTCGGCCAGCAGGCGCGCCTTTCCGGAAACATAATCGGAAATCGTTTGCAGTTCGCCTGGGTCGACCGCCTCTTCCGGAGCATGGAGCGCATAGCTTAGACAGAGCCAGATCGCCTTGCGGATCTCCAGGCTACAGGAGACGCCGGTCAAGTTCTCCAGCTCCTCCAGAGCATGAACGGTGTTCTGCCAGATATAGCCGCTGTACAGCGACTCGGCGGCAACTGCGCCGCCGAACGTCGTCAGCCGCTGTTCCATTTTGCGATTCAGCAACAGCACGTTACCGCTATGGCAAAAGTCGCGAAAAATAACGTCGTCGCGCATTGCTTTTGGCAGTAGATGGCTAATATTCAGCGCATCATCATGTGGGTTAGCGTTAATGCTAATTATCTCACCGCCGGATATGGGGCCGCGTAGCGTGATGGCGTCGGCCTCGCGACTATCGCTCCAGGCGCTGGCGCACATTACTTTGATCTGGTTTTTTAACTCGCCGATATTGCCGCGTACCGGGGAGGTTACCAGCTGATGCATCAGTTGGTAATCGAGATGGATACTGCGCCGCAGGCTGAGCGCTTCCTGATGCAAAAAATGGCTAACCTGAGCGACGCGTTCGGTAAGCGGGCGTGAAATATAGTTGGGTAGCGTGACGCGCACCGGGATACGCCGGCGAAAGGTATTGAGCAGTACGGTGTCGATATTTTCCGTGGTGGCGAAGATGAACCGCAGCGATGCAGGGTGGCGCGTGCGATTATCGCCAAGACGGTAGAAATACCCCTTGTCCATAAACAGAAACAGCTTTTCCTGATTCTCTGCCGAGAGGCGATGCACTTCATCAAGAAACAGAAATCCGCCATCGGCATCATCAAAGGCGCCGCGTTTCTCGCGGTCAGCTCCGGTGAAGGCGCCGCGGGTATAGCCGAAAAGTGTCGCCGAAAGCAGCTCCGGGTTGTTAGCGTAATCCGCGCAGTTAAGCTCGACGAAGAGTTTGTCCGCCGCGATAGCCCCGCGCTCAATAGCATATTGATAGATCAGCGTCGCCAGATGGCTTTTACCGACGCCGCTTTCTCCGGACAAGAGGATAGGTAAGCCGTCCGGATAGTCCACCGCAGAGCGGCACAGCGCGACGGCTTCCGCCAGGCTCCCGTGGGCACCAATCAGCGGCAGAAAGGCGTCATGTTTTTTCGACACTATGCGAGACGCCTGAGTAGTTTCCCCGCCTTTTTGCTGTACATAGAAGCGTACCGGACGGGTGTTTTCTTTGCGCAGATGACCGTCATCGCACAGTCTATTGAGATAATGACTAATGACGCTGCGATTAACCTGCATAAAATCCGCACAGTCCTGAGCCGTGAATCCTGCGGCTTTCTGCGCGTAATGGGTGACTATTTTCTGGAATAATTTTTCTTTTGCCGACAGCGCCATCTCTCAATGCCCCGCGTAGAGTAGAAAATAGCGTCGATTTTATTTAGACACTAGACACTACTGTTTTTATTAGACACTGAGTACTTTCTACGGCATTAGATAAAAATGAAACTGTGTTTTGATTGAAGTGTGATGAAGATCGCCACAGATTTTACAGGGGATAACATCTGGTCTCTCCATCGCGAGCGTGACAGCCTGAACCGCGAGATTAAGAGCTGTGAACCCTCCCGACGCAAAAAAATGCGCTATTTATCACATTTCCGCCTTTTCATTACCGCCGGGTTTATTGGTCGAAACCGTCAAGCTGGCCGCAGAACGGCTCATTCAGGCAACTTAATGATCTTAAAGAAAATAAAAAAATAATTGTAAAGACGATCGCCTTTTATAAAGGAGAGATTGATCACAAAAAACGTGATGATAAACCCGGTGTCAATATTAGGTGTGTCTAAATTTATCGACATATTGTGATCTCTATTGCAAATAACAGCCTTGAAGTCGGGGAAAAATGTTGGCAGGAAAAACGGCGGAGGCAGTCAATGAAAATTGGCATTGTTATTAGCGGTGGCGATGTTTCTGGAATTAATAACTTTATATTTCAGATTGCCAGACTGGCGAGCGCCGATATCACCGTTTTTAACGGGGGCATACCCGGGTTATTGGATAAAAATCATCACGAAGTTGCGTGGCGCGATCTGGTTGATTTCTCCATAACGTCTATTCCGATCATCACATCCGGTCGGACCAGCCGCAAGCTGTTGCGCAGTGAATATGAAACCATAGCTAAAAAAATTAAATCATTGCGTATCGATGTGCTGATTATGGCCGGCGGCGACGGCAGCCTGCAGTTTCTCAATACGCTGAGTGAATTTGATATTAACTGCTTTGGCGTCGGGATGACTATCGATAATGATGTATACGGCAGCGATTATACGATTGGTTTTTCTACGGCCTGCGAGCAGATTATTAAAGAAGTTTCCCGCTTAAGAAATACCGGAAGAGCATTACCGGGTCGGGTATTTATGGTTGAAATATTAGGAGGCTATTGTGGAGAGTTAACGTTGCAATCCGCTATTAAATCTAATGCTGATATTGCCCTGATTCCGGAATCACAGATGCCGTTAGAAGCGCTGGCCGAGCGGGTGAAGCACAAGCTAAAACAGCAAAATAGCGTGGTGATCCTCTGCTCTGAAGGCTACACCAGAGAGTATTCTCCCGGTTTTCAGGGGGCCATTGATACCATGATTAAGCAGCTCGAACCGCAAATTGGCGTACGCATCCGCAAAACCATCGTGGGCTACGGTTTACGCAGCGGCGACCCGACCTGCGAAGAAATCTATCAGGGGACGATTATGGCCTGCGAAGTGGTTCGCTGCATTCAGTCCGGCATGAAAAATAAAGCCATTATAATTAATTCCAGTAACAAACCTATTCCGATTGATTTAGTCAGTATGAAAAAACGTCTGGTCGATACCGAAGGACACCATTATAAACTTGCCAAACAACTCAATATTATTTGAGGAGACCCTACATGCTGAAAATTCTTTGCGTATGTGGCTGCGGCCTCGGTTCTAGCTTTGCCATCGAAATGACGGCGAAGGCGGTTTTAAAGAAACTGGAAATTCCGGCGCAAATTGAACATACCACAATTTCCGAAGCCGGGGCGTTTAAATCAGACATGATTCTGACGCAAAAAACCTTTGCCGATATATTAACCGCAGATGCTAGTGAGGAGGAAATTAAACGTGTGGTGGTACTGCATAAACTGACGGACAAAGATGAGGTTGAAGCCAAAATCGTCGCATTCTTAAAAGAGCGTAACCTGAAGGTGGCAGATTATGAATAGCTTTGTAGAGTTTATCGTCAAAGATTTGCTCGGCCAGGCTTCGATATTAATTGCATTTATTGCGATGCTGGGCCTGATTTTGCAAAAAAAATCAGCGGGCAAAACGGCGGAGGGAACCTTTAAAACGCTGCTCGGTTTCTTAATAATGATGGCCGGAATCAACATTATTGTCGCCACGCTAACGTTCCTTAACGATATCTTCACCCAGGGATTCGGCATGAAAGGCTACATTACTGATGTTGCCGCCATCGCCGGGTTAGCCAATCGTGAATTAGGTTCCGAAGTGGCGCTGACCCTGATGGTCATTTTTGCCGTTAACATTATTATCGCCCGCCTGACGCCGCTCAAATATATCTTCCTGACCGGCCAGGCTCTGCTGTGGATGGCGACCATCGGCGCGGTAATAGGCTATAAAGCCGGGCTGACCGGACTGTCGCTGATTTTAACCGGCGGTATTTTCGGCGGCGTAATGGCGGTATTGATGCCCGCTCTTGCGCAGCCGGTGGTCAGACGTATTACCGGTTCCGATGATGTGGCGCTGGGGCACTTCTGCACCATCGGCTATCTGGTGCAGGCGGCGGTGGCTAAAGTGGTCGGGAAAGGTTCCCGCTCAACCGAAGATCTTGAGCTACCTGATAACTTTAAGTTCCTCCAGGATACCTACCTTGCGATGGCGGTGGTAATGGTGCCGATGTACCTCATTCCCGCGCTTGCCGCAGGCCCGGAATATATCGCTCAGTTCTCCGGTGGTATTAACTACCTGATGTACGCCTTTATGCAGTCTATTCAGTTTGTGGCGGGGGTATTCGTTCTCTATAGCGGCGTGCGCTTATTGCTTAACGAGCTGGTGCCGGCATTCCGCGGCATCGCCATGCGCATTGTCCCGGACGCAAAACCCGCGCTGGATTGCCCGGTACTGTTCCCCTATGCGCCCAATGCGGTGATTGTCGGCTTCCTGGCAACGACCGTCGGTTCCATTATCGGTATGCTGGTATTCCCGATGTTTGGTCTGGCGATGATCCTGCCCGGCCTGTTAACCAACTTCTTTGCCGGCGGTACGGCAGGCGTGTTTGGCAACGCGCTGGGCGGCCGGCGCGGAGCGATGATTGGCGGCGTCATTCACGGCCTGTTTATTACCTTTCTGCCCGCCATTTTAGTGCCGATGCTGGAAAGCTACGGCTTTACCGGCGTCACTTTCAGCGATTCTGACGTCATTAGTTCCGGTCTGGTATTGGGCCACGCCTTCCAGAATAACTGGCTATTTGTTGCTCTGTTCATTGTTTTTGTTGCCGCACTGGCATGGTTCGTAAACGGTAAATCAGCTAAGCCAAAAGGGGAAAATATTCATGAGTCTGTATAACTTCAACGCGATTCTGAAAATTGCGCAGGAAAGAGATTTTAAAGCCATTGGCTCGTTTAATTTGCACTGTATTGAAATGCTGCCGGCGTTTTTTAAAGCGGCGCAAAAAAGCGATAGCCCATTAATGATTCAAATTTCTACCGGGACGGCGGAATATCTTGGCTATCGTTTACTGGTGGATGCCGTGCGCTCGCTCGCGGAAAGTGAAAACGTGCCGACCTGTCTGCATCTGGATCACTGCTCTGATATCAGCGCCATTGAAACGGCAATGGATGCCGGATTTTCATCAGTGATGTATGACGGCTCCCATCTGGGGCTGGAGGAGAATATCGGCAATACGCGTATCGTGGTGGAGATGGCGCGCCCGCGGAATATCACGGTAGAAGGCGAGCTGGGGGCGATAGGCGGCTCGGAAGATGGCAAAGCCGTTGCCGCAGAAGATATTTGTTTCACCACGGTGGAAGACGCCAAACGCTTTGTGAAGGAGACGCAGGTGGATATGCTGGCGGTCTCCGTAGGCACGGTACATGGCCTCTATACCGGCAAAGCGCAGATCCAGCATCAGCGGCTGAAAGAGATTAGCGCCGCCACAGGCGTACCGTTAGTGCTCCACGGCGGTACCGGCGTCAGCGATGATGATATGCGCCTGGCCGTAACGGAAGGCATCAACAAAGTGAACGTCGGTACTGAAATGAACGTTCAGTGGGTCGATCAATGTAAAACCACTTTTGAAAAAGGCAAAGTTAACGACAGCGTGCGCAAATTCTTAATTCCGGCGAATAATGCGGTCACCCAGGTATTAATGGAAAAAATCGCGCTATTTAAATAATACTTTATTTTTAATCGTATTCCGTTGCCCTGCTGTCCGTCAGGGAGGAGCTCGCTATGTTTGAATCTTTGAAAACCCTGTGGAAAAAAGAGAGTAGCCCGCCGCAGGATTATGACGCACAGTCCCGCCAGCTGGCGGGGGAAATCGCCAGGCTGGAAGGCGAATTACAGGGCGACCCGGGAAATGGCGAAGTACAGAAAGCATTAATGCTGGTTTATAACCGGGCGCTGTCGGTATATGCCAAAAGCCATACGCATCGCCAGGAAATAGATGCGCTTTTTGTGCGCATTGATGAGTTACGTAATGTTATTCGCCGTAATATATAGGAAGTGATAATGACGATAAAAGAACTGCTTATTGAGGCCGATGCGATTCAGGTCGGCGTCACGGAGTCCGACTGGCAGAAGGTGATCCAACTGGCGGCCAGCCCGCTGGTGGCAAAGGGATATATCTCGGCAGATTACGGTCAGGCGGTGATCGATAATACCCTGCATCATGGCGCCTATTACGTTTTTGATGAGGGCATCGCCATCCCGCATGCCAGACCGGAGTGCGGCGTAAAGCGCAACTGCTTTAGCCTTGTTGTGCTGGATAAGCCAATTCAGTTTGCTGATAGCGAGAAGGCGGATATCGTCATTATGTTCGGCGCGCAGGACAGCAATGCCCATATAGAAGAGGGGATTCGTGCGATTGTCGCTCTGCTCGATAATAACGAGACCATGGAGAAGCTGCGGGCCGCCAGCAGCAAGGAGGAGGTCGTTGCGTTGCTATGAACAGATATCTCACACCCGGCTGCAAAACGGTAATTTTAATTAACGGCATTCCCGCCTCGGGTAAAAGCACCGTCACCCGGCAGCTATCGGCAGCGTTTAATCTGCCGCAGCTGGCCATCGACGGTATTAAAGAGCCGTTTATGGCGTGCTTTACCGGGATCGATCGGTCCTTCAACCGGCAGCTGGGCTGCGCCGCGTATGAAGTGATATGGTCGATTGTCGGTCAGTCACCGGCAGGCTGCATCTGGCTTATTGACGCCTGGTTTGGCTTTCAACCGCGCGACATGCTGCAGCAGCTGCTACAACAAGCGGGCGTTGAAAAGGTTCTGGAGGTCTGGAATCACATCCCGCCTGAGCTTGCGGTGGCGCGCTATGCCAGCCGGTTACACGATCGTAAGCCGGGGCATCCGGGCGAAGAGTATCTGCCGGAACTGGCTCGGCTGGCGCAGCAGGCGGAACCAATGCGGCTGGGGCCGGTATTGACCGTGGATCAGCAAAAACCGCTGGATATCGAGCGCGTTATTCTTTGGATTGCAGCACAGATTTAGTCAGGCTAAATAACATCATTAGTTTAAAAGCGCCTGCGGGCGCTTTTTTTGTATCGGCATAAAACGATTATGCGATATGATTTATCCTCCTGTCTTTAGATTGGTTTAATTGTTTTTAATAAAGGATAGTTATGAAAAGGAATTTATTGGCGGCAGCAATAAGCTGCGTCTTATTAATGGGGCTTGTTGGATGCGACGATAATAAATTACCCGAAAGCGCTCCTGCTCCTGCAGCAGCTCCGGCTAGTCCATCCGCATCTTCAGGTGCAGATAACAAGGAAGTTAAAAACGCCAGCCCAGACCGCATTATTAGCGAAAAGATGAGCGTATATATTGAGTGTTATAATGATATCGATGAAGATATTTATCGTAGCATTAAATACTATGCTCGCTGGTTAGACGATCTGAAGGTCGGTCCCACCGGAAAAGAAAAGAGTGTTGGCGGTATCACGGATGTTTCCGCAAAGTTTGATCAGTGCCTGGCCAATATGGCGCACGTTTCGAGTTTAAAGCCGTCGCTGGATCCTATCGATAATCTCGCTTTACCTTATATTAATTCATCCATTAAGCTGGCAGAAGTCATCAATAAGATGAATAAATATTACGAACAGCAAGATTATAAAGATGATGCTTTCGCTAAAGGCAAAGCGCTGCATACTCAGTTTATTCAGGCATTAGCCGCGTTCAAACCCGCATCAGATGCTTACTCAGAAGCGATTCATGAAATTAATAACCGCCGTCAGGAACAGCAGTTGAAAAAGATTGAGGCCAAAGAAGGCAAGTCTTTTGATTACTATTCGCTATCCATTATGTTGACCAGCAAAAAGGTTAACCAGGCGCTTGAGGCGGATAAATTTAATACCGATGCTGCGATGAAACTCGTCCAGGATCTGGGTGAACAAATTGAGCAATTGAAATCAAAACAGGGCGAAACCAAAAAAGGTCCCCGGATGCGTGAGATCAGAGCCCCGACGTTTATCGAAGCGGCGGAAAAGTACCTTCTGGATGCCAAAACGCGCGTCCGCCGCGTTCGCGACAACACACCCCTGACGTCTGGGGAAGCCATGTTGATGGATGGCGCCCCGCAAATGGTGGATGGCTCTTTTGAACATCTCATGGCGAGCTATAACCAGCTCGTAAGATGGTTTAATACATTGAGTGATTAACCTGGCTGAAGAACGATAAAAGCGCCTGTGGGCGCTTTTATCGTAAACCCGCCATCCGCAGCAGCGCCGTCACCACGGCAGCGGCGATAATCACCACGATCAGCGGCATCTTACGCCAGGCAAGAAATACCGCAAAGCCCACGCCCAGCACCCGCGCCATCCCGGCAAAATGTTCACCTTCGTAGAAGGTGGTTGCCAGCGCGACGGAAAAGAGCAGCACCGTTGCCGCATCGGAGAGTAGCGCCTGTGAGCGCTCAGAAAAGGCCAGCCGGCTGCCGAGCTTCGCTCCGCCTAAGCGCATCAAGTAAGTGCCCAGCGACAGAATCGCGATACCGGCGATAAACAGCGTCATATTGCCCATTATTTTCTCCTCGTCAGCAGGCCAAACAGCGACAGCAAAACCGGCAGACCAACCGGCGCAAAAGGTACGGCGGCCAGCGACAGAGCTGCTCCGCTGCAGGCGCGGATCAAGGTGGTGCGATTTTTAAATGCCGGAACCACCAGCGCCAGCAGAATGGCCGGAAAGACCGCATCGAGGCCAATGGTTTCCGGAGCCGGGAGCAGTTTGCCGACCCCCGCGCCCAATAGCGCGCCCAATGGCCAGATCAGCGCCACGCCCAGACCGCACAGCCAGTAGGCCGCCCGCCGCTGCTCGGGGGTTTTCTGCGACAGACCAAACACCACGCTTTCATCGTTCATAATATGGCAGCCGAGGAAGCTGGCGGCGCGCTGGCCGACCAGGTCGCGAACCGTCACGCCGAAGGGAATATGACGAGCGTTGACCAGTAAACCGGCCGCCGCCGCCGCCAGGGGATTTCCGCCGCTGGCGACAATGCCGATAAACATAAACTCCGAGGCGCCCGCCAGGACGCTGACCGAAAGCACAAAGGGCACCCAAATCGGGAAACCGTAGGCAATGGCCAGCGAGCCATAGGACATACCAACGATGCCCACTGCGATGCAGACTAAAACAATTGCTCTGAGGGTGTCGCCTTTAAGACTGGCGAAGTGATGTTTCATACTCTTTAGCCATATCGAACGAATTTCCATTATAATGAACGCAACAGAATCGTATTTCAAGACGAACGAAACGTTCGTTATAAAAAACACGGAGGGCTGGATGACTCAGCCAATTAGCCTGATTGCCAAAAGCCTGGTTCGTGAACGCGCGCGCACCGGTCTTTCCCTTGCTGAAGTTGCGCGACGGGCGGGAATTGCCAAATCAACGTTATCGCAGCTGGAGTCCGGTAACGGTAACCCGAGTCTGGAAACGCTGTGGGCGCTGTGCGTGGCCCTCGATATTCCTTTTGCCCGGCTGCTGGAGCCGCAGGTCAACACCACCCAGGTGATCCGCCGCGGCGAGGGGACGAAAGTGATTGCCGAGCAGGCAAACTATCAGGCGATTTTACTCGCCGCCTGCCCGCCGGGCGCGCGGCGCGATATCTATCTCCTGCTGACCCAGCCGGGGGCTGACCGTATCTCTCACCCTCATCCACCGGGTTCCGTGGAACATATTATTATCACCCAGGGGCGGGCGCGGGTCGGCCTCACGGAGGCGCCGGAAGAGTTGGGAGAGGGGGATTACATCTGCTATCCCGCCGATCGGGAGCACGTTTTCCAGGCGCTGGAACCGGATACCCAGGCGCTATTGGTCGCCGAGCAGAACTAGTCACGGCGGCAGGGTGGACGCCATGGCTGTATTGCGGGACACTAGCTGCATTCTCCCGCGAAGACAGGGAAACTTATGTCGCTGAAAGCCATTGCTAAAGAACTTGGGATCTCGGTTACAACCGTCAGCCGCGCGTTGAACGGCTATGACGACGTGTCGCAGGAGACGCGCGCCCGCGTCGAGGCCGAAGCGCAGCGTCGCGGCTATCGGCCAAACACCTTTGCGCGCCGCCTGAAAATGGGCAAAATCGACGCCGTCGGCCTGGTGTTCCCCGTGCGTCCCGCGCCGTTGAATAACAACGTCTTTCTCGAAATGGTAGGCGAAATCAGCCACGAGCTGGCGCGCTATGAGATCGATTTACTGCTGATAGCCGATGACGAACAGGCCGATAAACACGGTTATATGCGTATGGTGCAGAGTCGTCGTGTTGATGCGCTGATTGTTGCCCATACCCTGGACGATGATCCGCGCCTGATTCAGCTGCTCTCTTCCGGCTTTCCTTTTCTCGCCCTGGGGCGCAGCCGTCTGCCACAGCCCTATGCCTGGTTTGATTTCGATAACCAGGCGGGAACGTACCGCGCAACCCGCCATCTGATTAGCCAGGGGCACCAGCGTATAGCGCTGCTGAGCGAAAATAACAATCAGGCGTTTATTACGCAGCGCCGCAATGGTTACCTGCAAGCTCTGCGCGAAGCGGGGCTGGCTGAAACCTGGCTGCGCAGCGTGTCGCCCACCCGCCGCGGAGGGTTTCAGGCGACGATGGAGCTGCTGCGTCTGCCCGAACCGCCTACGGCGATAGTCACCGATTGCAACACCCACGGCGACGGCGCGGCGATGGCACTTGCTCAGCTCGGGCGTCTTACCGGCTCCGATCGCGTCTCACTGGTGGTTTATGATGGCTTGCCGCAGGACAGCATCATCGAAACTCCGGTGGGCGCGGTGATCCAGTCCACCCGGCAGGGCGTGGGCCGCCAGATAGCCAGCATGGTTCGCCGCTTAATCGCTGGCGACGATCTCGCCTCTCTCCAGGTGCTCTGGCAGCCTGAATTTATCCCCGGCGAAACTGCCTGATTCCCCTCCCGTCAGATTAATTTCCTGAACTCGATCACGGATCCGAAACGTTTTGGTTGGCGTCCGAAACGTTTCGGATCAACAGTAAGCTATTCCTTGTTGTGGAGAAGTCTGATGTCTGATTCGATTTTACGCCTGCAAAGCGCAGCGGTTGATGTGGTGATCAAAACCCGCCCGTTCGCCGAAATTATCTACTGGGGGCCGCATTTAAGCCATTTTTCGCCGCAGGATGCCCTGAGCATTGCCCGCCCGGTGGCCAATGGTCGTCTTGATGTGGATTCACCGGTGACCTTAATGGCTGAGCTGGGTCACGGCCTGTTCGGCGCGCCGGGCATCGAAGGCCACCGTCAGGGGCTGGACGCTTCGCCGATGTTCACCACGACCGAGGTGGCGCAGGATGGGCAGAATTTAACCATCATCAGTGAAGATGCTCAGGCAGGTCTGCGGTTATGCAGTGAAATTCAGCTTGATAACAGCGGCGTGCTGAGCGTTCGCCATGGCTTGACCAACCTGCGTCCGCAGCCGTGGCAGGTAGATCGCCTGGCCGTCACTCTACCGGTCGCCGAGCGCGCCCGCGAAGTCATGGCCTTTCATGGCCGCTGGATCCGCGAATTCCAGCCCCATCGTCTGCTCCTTGAACATGACAGCTTCGTGCTGGAAAACCGTCGCGGACGCACTTCCCATGAACATTTTCCGGCGCTGATTACCGGCAGCCAGGCCTTTAGCGAGATGCAGGGGGAAGTATGGGGCGTGCATCTGGGCTGGAGCGGTAACCATCGCCTGCGGGCGGAAGTGAAAACCGATGGCCGTCGCTACCTGCAGGCGGAAGCGCTCTATCTGGCGGGCGAAATGGCGTTGGCGGAGGGGGAAACCCTGTGGACTCCGCACCTCTACGGTAGCTATTCAGCGCAGGGGCTGAACGGCATGAGCCAGCAGTTCCATCGTTATCTGCGCGACCGGATTATTTGCTTTCCGGGCAACAAACCGCGCCCGGTACATCTCAATACCTGGGAAGGGATCTATTTCGACCACGACCCGCAGTACATCATGCGCATGGCGGATGAGGCGGCGGAACTGGGCGTTGAGCGCTTTATCATTGATGACGGCTGGTTTAAAGGGCGCAACGACGACTGGGCGGCGCTCGGCGACTGGTATCTTGATGAGCAAAAATATCCGCACGGTCTGACCCCGGTTATCGACCACGTAAAATCGCTGGGCATGGAGTTCGGCATCTGGGTTGAGCCAGAAATGATTAACCCTGACTCCGATTTATACCGCGCGCATCCTGACTGGGTGCTGGCGCTGCCGGGCTATACGCCGCTTCCCGGGCGCCATCAATTTGTGCTGAATCTGAATATCCCGGAAGCCTTTGATTATCTGCTGGAGCGGATGAGCTGGCTGCTGGGCGAGCACGCGGTGGATTATGTGAAGTGGGATATGAACCGCGAACTGGTACAGCCCGGGCATAACGGTAAAGCTGCCGCCGATGCGCAAACCCGCCAGTTCTATCGCCTGCTCGATACGCTGGTGGCTCGCTTCCCGCATATTGAATTTGAGTCCTGCTCCTCCGGCGGCGGGCGAATCGACTACGAAGTGCTGAAGCGCAGCCATCGCTTCTGGGCTTCAGATAATAACGATGCCCTGGAGCGCAACACTATCCAGCGCGGCATGAGCTACTTCTTCCCGCCGGAAGTCATGGGCGCGCATATCGGCAACCGCCACTGTCACGCCACCTTCCGCCAGCACAGCATTGCGTTTCGCGGCCTGACGGCGCTGTTCGGCCATATGGGGCTTGAGCTGGACCCGGTAAGCGCTGACGAACAAGAGCGTGCCGGCTACCGCAAATACGCGGCGTTGCATAAGCAGTGGCGCGATGTGATTCATCACGGCGTGCAGTGGCGTATCGATATGCCGGACGCCACGACGCTGGCGCACGGCGTGGTAAGCGAAGACCGGAGCCAGGCGATTTTCCTCGTCAGCCAGCTGGCGATGCCGGACTACACCCTGATGGCGCCGCTGCGCGTGCCGGGACTGGAAGCGGGAGCGCGCTACCAGGTCACGCTGCTCGACCATCCGAATATTCAGATTACGGGAGAGGGCGGCCACACCATGCGTAAGCTGCCGGAATGGATGACGACGCCGCAGACCGTAAGCGGCGAGTGGTTGCAACTGGCGGGGCTGGCGCTGCCAATCCTTGACCCGGAAAGCGCCATTTTGATTGGCCTGCAACGCGTGTGATGACGACGGGCCGCGCGGCGGCCCTTTTTGAGGAATACACCATGAACCCGACCGTCTGTACCCATAAAAACAACCCCAATTTCTGGATTTTCGGGCTGTTCTTCTTTCTCTACTTTTTCATTATGGCCACCTGCTTTCCGTTTTTGCCGATCTGGTTATCGGATGTCATCGGCCTGAATAAAACCGAGACCGGGATTGTTTTCTCCAGCCTGTCGCTGTTTGCTATCTGTTTTCAGCCGATACTGGGCGTGATCTCCGATAAGTTGGGGCTGAAAAAGCATCTGATGTGGATTGTCACCGTGCTGCTGGTGCTGATCGCGCCCTTTTTCCTCTACGTTTTTGCGCCGTTGCTGAAAACCAATATCTGGCTCGGCGCGCTGAGCGGCGGAGCCTATATTGGCTTTGTGTTCTCCGCCGGCGCCGGGGCGATGGAGGCCTATATCGAACGCGTGAGCCGCAATAGCGGGTTTGAATACGGCAAGGCGCGGACTTTTGGCTGCCTCGGCTGGGCCCTGTGCGCCACCACGGCGGGGATGCTGTTCAGCGTTAACCCGGAGTGGGTGTTCTGGATGGGCTCCGCCGCCGCGCTGGTACTGGTTGTGCTGGTGGCTATCGCTAAACCGCAGGCCAGTCAGAGCGCACAGGTGATGGATTCTTTAGGGGCCAATCGTCCGGCGGTGGATTTAAAAACTGCCGTGAGCATGTTCCGCCAGCGCAAAATGTGGATGTTTATTCTGTACGTCATCGGCGTCGCCTGCGTTTATGATGTCTTCGATCAGCAGTTTGCCACCTTCTTTAAATCCTTTTTTGCCACCCCTGAATCGGGCACCCGCGCTTTTGGTTTTGCGACCACCGCCGGGGAAATATGCAACGCGATTATTATGTTCAGCTCGCCGTGGATTATTAACCGCATCGGGGCGAAAAATACGTTACTGATTGCCGGAATGGTGATGGCGGCAAGGATGATCGGTTCATCGTTTGCCACGACGGCTGCGGAAGTGGTGGCGCTGAAAATGCTCCACGCGCTGGAAGTGCCGTTCCTGCTGGTAGGGGCCTTTAAATATATCACCGGTGTATTTGACGTCCGCCTGTCGGCGACGATTTATCTGGTTGGCTTCCAGTTTTCCAAACAGGTGGCGGCGATCTTCCTCTCCGCTTTTGCCGGCAACATGTATGACCGCATCGGCTTCCAGGACACCTATATGATCCTCGGCGGAATTGCCCTGGCCGTTACGCTAATATCCGCCTTTACCTTATCGGGTAAGGCAAAGCCGGAAAAGATTAGCGATAGCGCTATGACGGTTTAGCCAACGGAGCAATTAGTCACCGTGACAGGAGCGGTTTGTATGATGGATATGAAAGAAAGAATGAACAGCGGCGAGCTCTATATTGATTCAGGATATGGCTTACCGCAGCAGCGGCTGATGGGGAAGGCGCGAGCCTATGAGTACAACCACTCCCATCCGTTTAACCAGGAATTAAGAAACGACATTATTCAGCGGATGTTTGCCCGCGTGGGTAAAGAATGCTGGATAGAACCACCGATTAATTTTGCCTACGGAACTCACATCTCCATTGGCGATAATTTTTACGCTAACTTTAATCTGACGCTGGTTGATGATGCTGAGATCACCATTGGTAATAACGTGATGTTTGCGCCAAATGTGACGATTTCAACCGCCGGCCACCCGATCCATCCGGATCTGCGCCACACCCAGCAGCAGTTCTCTTTGCCGGTGGTTATTGAAGACGGCGTCTGGCTGGGCACCGGGGTGATTATCAATCCTGGCGTCACTATCGGAAAAAACTCGGTCATTGGCGCCGGGAGCGTGGTGAGCCGTTCCATACCGGCAAATGTTGTCGCCGCAGGCGTCCCTTGTCGGGTATTAAGAGACATTACCGATGAGGATAAAAATAAATATCAGCTGTTCGCAGGCTGAACTTCAATAATAAAATAGAAAATCTTCCTGATATAAAAAATAAAAATATATACGGGTGAGTTTATGACTCACCTGGCCCTCTTTTACCTCCGGAAAATAAAAATGAATAAAACAGCATTATCGATAGCCATAGGTTTGTCTTTGATAACCGGTTCAGCGGTAGCGAAAAATAATCATCTGACGCTGGAACAAAGGATGGAGCTGCTTGAAGCGCGGCTTGCCGCCGCTGAAAGCCGGGCGGCGGTGGCCGAAGGCCAGGTGCGGGATTTACAGGCGAAGCAGAATTCCGCTATACAGGCGGCGCAAACCAGCGTAGCGGTTAAAAGCATGGCCCCGACCGCTGAGAGTAAAAAAAATATTTCAGTTCCTGAGCTGAAATTATCCGGCTATGGCGATCTGAAAATCTACGGCGATGTCGAATTCAATATGGATGCGGAAAGCAAACATGGCTTGCTGGCCATGACCAATGCCGACGTTGGCAGCGATACAACCTATGATAAGTGGGATTTAAACGGCCGCATTCTGCTCGGTTTTGACGGTATCCGTAAAATGGAAAACGGCTATTTTGCCGGGTTCTCTATCCAGCCGCTAGCGGACATGACCGGTTCGATGAACCTTGATGATGCGGTTTTCTTCTTTGGTCAGGAGAACGACTGGAAGGTGAAAGTGGGGCGTTTTGAGGCGTACGATATGTTCCCGCTAAATCAGGATACCTTCGTTGAGCACTCAGGAAATACCGCTAACGACCTGTACAGTGACGGACATGGCTATATCTATATGATGAAAGAGGGACGCGGTCGTTCTGACGCAGGCGGTAACTTCTTGCTGAGTAAACAGTTAGATAACTGGTATTTTGAGCTTAATACACTGTTGGAAGACGGTACTTCGTTGTATAACGACGGCGGTTATCACGGTCGCGACATGGAGCAGAAAAAGAACGTGGCGTACCTGCGTCCGGTGGTGTCCTGGGCAAAGGATGAATTTTCCGTTGCGGCGGCCGTGGAAGCGAACGTGGTACAGAATGCCTACGGCTATAAAGATACGCAGGGTCACTTCGTCGATCAGTCTGACCGCACCGGCTATGGCCTGACCATGACCTGGAACGGCCTGAAGAGCGACCCGGCGGACGGTGTGGTAGTAAACCTGAATACCGCTTATATGGATGCCAATAACGAGAAGGATTTCACCTCCGGGGTGAACGCGCTATGGCGGCGCTTTGAGCTGGGATATATCTACGCGCATAATAAAATCAGCGATTATGCCGGCGTGATTTGCGAGAACGACTGCTGGATTAAGGACCAGGGCACTTACAATATTCATACTTTGCACGCCTCGTATCAAATTCCGAACGTCATGAACATGCAGAACTTTAATATTTATCTCGGCGCTTATTACTCCTTTCTCGACAGCGACGACAAGCTGAGTCAGGGGGATGATGACGATCGCTACGGCGCGCGGGTGCGCTTTAAGTATTTCTTCTGATAATTATCGTTATAGCCAGAGTACATTCTATTAAATTGCACATTACTTTAACGAACGGTAGCCGCTATATATAATTAAGCCAGCACTTCTCATGCCTCATCCTGAGTGAAGATGTCATCTGAAACTCTGTCGTTTACTCGGCAAAAAGGATGAGGTGCCTTCATGCGTTCAATATCTTTCAGCTAAATCCCACACGACCACCAGCAATATTTTTTTGACATAATATATTATTCTTTTACGCTGAGTTATGCTTTTGTATAGTCCGGTCTTTAAGCTATGTAAGGAATAATAAAATTGCGAAGGCTAAACGTCATTCCATGTAACGCGACAACATGTGAACTGGCTTACATTTTCGATTTAGCTCACAATTTATAGTGAGCTCCAGGAGTCAGAAGGCGTATTCAATTACCATGGCATCGATTAAAGACGTAGCAAAAAGAGCTGGGGTCTCGACGGCAACCGTATCACGAGTCCTGAATAATCATCCCAGCGTGGTCGCGGAAACGCGTAAGGCGGTGCGGGAGGCGATGGATTATCTTTGCTATGTTCCCAGCAAAAGTTCGTTTCAGCTTAGCGGTAAATGTTCCGGACTGATTGGTGTGGTTGTGCCTAATCTGGTCAATCCTCACTTCTGTGAACTGTTAGCGACAGTGGAAGAAGAGGCCCGGTACATCGGTAAATCGGTGATCGTCAAAACGCACCAGAATCAACCGCAACAAGATAAGCATATTATTCATACCCTGGTGGGGATGGGCATTGACAGTTTGCTATGGGTGCCGACAGAAGCAGAAGCCGGTCTTTCAGAATGGTTAACTATTACCCGAATCCCGGTTGTCGTCGTTACGCAGGTGTCCCGGTTCTTTAATTCTGTATCGATTAATCAGGATCGCGGGGCTGAAAGTATTGCGGAGCATTTCATACACACCGGACATGTTGCATTTGGTTTTGTTGCACAGGAAGGCGTTGATAACCGCAAGGTATCGTCGTACAGCAAAAAAATAGCGAGTCACGGTTTAAAGCTTGCCAAAGATAATTCGTTCTGGATAACAAAAGGTGAGGGTGAGAAGGTCTCAGGTCATATAAGCATTCTTGATGATATTATTGAGAAACTCAGCGAGCCGAAGCGAACCTGTACATGTCTGTTAGTTTATAACGATATTGCGGCAAACTATCTTATCGATGGGCTAGAAGCAAAAGGCATCGCCGTTCCAGAAGATATTGCGATTGCCAGTTTTGATAATACCTTGCTGGCGCAAACAAAAAGAATTACCAGCGTTGCGCAGCCGGTAAGTGAAATCGCTCATCTCGCTTTCCAGATGGTGAAATATCAACAGCAGCCGGACAGTATTGAAATGCACGAAATTGTCTCTCGGTTAATTATTCGTGAGAGCAGCGTAAAAATTAATATTACTACCCTGTAAAAGATTTATGTTTAGCAATGGCGCGACGACTGGCGCCATGGGTCCCTTTTAATAAAAAAATAGGTATATTTATGTCTGCTACCGCAATGGAAAGGCCGAGCGCTTATGAAAAGCTGGGGCTGAGGGAGAAGATCGGCTACGGCATGGGTGACGCCGGATCAGGAATGATATGGAGCGTGCTGGCACTGTATCTGACCTGGTTTTATACCGACGTGTATGGCTTAAGTGCCGGAGTTGTGGGGACCTTATTCCTGGTTATCCGTATCTTTGACGCTTTTAGCGATCCGCTGATGGGGGCCATCTGCGACCGCACCGTGACCCGTTGGGGTAAGTTCCGCCCATGGTTATTATGGATGGCGTTTCCGTTTGGGCTGGGTGCGGTGCTGATGTTCACTACGCCAGAACTAAGCATGAATGGCAAGATTATCTATGCCTGGGTCACCTATTTAATGATGTCGCTGATTTATACCGCGATCAATATTCCCTATTGCTCGGTCGGCGGCGTGATTACTCTCAATCAGAAAGAGCGTATGGGCTGCCTGTCATGGCGTTTTTTCCTTAACGGGCTGGCAACGTTAATTATCTCCTCATCTATTTTGCCGTTAACGGACTGGCTGGGTAATGGCGACCGCGCCTCCGGTTTCCAGCTGACGATGATGATTATGGGCGGCGCGGCAACCCTGATGTTTCTCTTCTGCTTTTCCAGCATAAAAGAGCGCGTGGTGTCGGTTAAGGAAAACGAGTCATTAAAGAAAGACCTGCGGGATATTATCAAGAACGATCAGTGGCTATTGATGATCTCTATAACCTTTCTAAATGTTTTCCCGGCCTTCATCCGCGGCGGCGTCACCATTTATTATGCTACCTATGTGATGAAGGCCTCTGTCGGATTTATCACATTGTTTATGGCGCTGGGCGTGGCCTGTAATATGCTTGGCAGCGTGCTTGCCAAACCGCTGACCGATCGCTTTGATAAACTCGCGCTGTTCCGCATTATTAATATTATTCTCGGTGTTCTGTCATTTGCGCTGTGGTTTATCGATCCGCAATCCCTGACCCCGCTGATGGCGTTATTCATCATTATTAACGTTCTGCATTTAATTCAGTCAGGCCCGATTCTGTGGGCGATGATGTCCGACGTTGATGACTACGGTGACTGGAAGTTCGGCAAGCGCCTGACCGGTATCTCCTTCGCGGGTAACCTTTTTATGCTGAAAATGGGTTTGGCGGTGGCCGGCGCTATCGTCGCGTGGATTCTGGCGTTTACCGGCTATGTCGCTAATGAGCCGCAGCAAAATGCGCAGACCATTCGGGGCATTGTCATGATGTTCTCACTACTGCCGATGGTGAGCTATTTCATCAGCGCGTATCTGGTGCGCTACTTCAAGCTGAATAACACGTTCCTTGAAAAAATCAAAGCCGATCTTGCAAAACGTGAACTGGAAAAAGGACGCGATTAATCGCCAGCGGATCAGGCTATACGTATTATTTATCATTAAATATCAGTGTTAATCAAAACAGTTTTTTTTAATTGATTTTCTGTTCATAGCAGAGGAGGTTCTTCATGACGCATAATAATTATTATGACGTGACGCAGTGGCATATCGGTAATCCGTATAAGGATATCGGCGAAGTTATCAACAGTATTATCCTCGATATTAAAAATCGGCAAACCGCAACCGACATGAATAATGGTGGAAAACCCGGCGCCGCTATCTATATCCCGCCCGGCGATTATCATCTGACGACTCAGGTTTTGATTGATATCAGTTATTTAAAAATAATGGGCGCCGGACACGGGTTTGTCTCTTCAAGTATTCGCTTTAATACGCCGGCTGACGAGTGGGCGAATTTGCATGATATATGGCCGGGTGGCAGCCGTATCCTGGTCGATCTTTGCCCGCAGCCCGGTGATGAAGAACACGCTGGCGCTGCATTTTACGTGAAACGCAGCGGAGCACCGCGAATAAGTTCAGTGGCGTTTGAAAACTTCTGTATTGATGGCTTGCATTTTATTGATGATGGGCTGGGAAACAACGATCCGGAAAATAGCTATATTAACGGCAAAACCGGGATTTATATCGCCAGCGCTCAGGATGCTTTCCGGATTACCGGCATGGGATTTATCTATCTTGAGCATGGTCTCACGACGTACAATAGTGATGCTATGGCGATCCATAATAACTTTATCGCCGAATGCGGCAACTGCATCGAGCTTCGTGGCGCTGGACAGGCTTCTAAAATAACCGATAACCTGATTGGCGCAGGCTATAAAGGCTATTCGATTTATGCCCAAAACTTTGGTGGGTTATTAATTTCTGGCAATAATATCTTTCCGCGTGGCGCCAGCAGCGTTCATTTATCTGGCGTTGTTCGTTCTACCGTGACCGGTAATCGGTTGCACTCATTTTATCCAGGGATGTTGGTACTGGAGAATAACAGTGCGGAGAATCTCATCGCGGCCAATCATTTTTTCCGCGATCGCGAACCCTGGCCGCCGATGCAGACCTATGACAACGGCCTGGATGATGCCTATGGTCTGCTGCATATCAATGGTAGTCATAATTCGTTGATTGCCAATCATATTTCCGAAACGATTGATATCCAGTATCTCAAGCCGCTGGGAATAAAACCGGTCATCATCCGGCTGGTTTCCGGGAAAGGGAATTATATTGCGAATAACCATATCGTGGCGACCACGGAGACGTCAGCGGCGCAGGCGCAGCCCTCCGAAGAGGATGCCTGCTTTGCGGCGCAGGTCAGCGCTTTGCTGACGACGGCCAGGTTAAAGGAGCTTGATGCGGTTGCCGTGCAGGTAGAAAAAGAATCCGCGCAAAACACGATACTGGATAGCGGAAGCGACGATCGGGTGCTGATGGACAGGGCGGTAAACGCCTTCAGGGCCACGCCCGTTCCCGGAACGATGTAACGCTCTTCGATCTGAAGCGGTGGCCCCGCTAAATGCAGCGGGGCCGTCATGGATTTAATCGAGATAAAACACCTCTTTGAGCTCCGCGCTTACCGGACTGTTGTCCGGATTGGCCGGCATAACATCGCGCATATGCTGCCACCAGCGCTGACACACCTCTGTCCCAGCGACGGCGTTCCAGCGCGCTTCGGATTCAATCTCCACCGTGGCGAACAGCAGATGGCGCTCTTTATCGAGATAAATCGCGTAATGGTGCGCGCCGTGGGCTTTCAGCACCGCTGCCAGCTCCGGCCAGATGGGATTATGGCGGCGCTGATACTCTTCATGCGCGTCCGGGTTTACCTGCATCACGAAAGCTTTGCGGATCATAATGCCTCCAGATACAGTTCGCGGACTTCGTCGCGGCTGGCGGTGCGCGGGTTGCACGGCGCGCACGGGTCGGCCAGCGCTTTGTCCAGCCAGCCTTCGATATCGGCTTTGCTAACGCCAAGCTGACTAAAGCCTTGCGGGATGCCGACGCGTTTACTCAGCGCGCGGATGGCGTTGATGGCCTCCATGCTGGCTGCCTCATCGCTCATGCTGCGGGTATCGACGCCCATCGCCTGCGCGACGCGAGCGAAACGGGCAACCGCGTTCGGGCGATTAAAGTTTTCGATGATCGGCAGCAGTATGGCGTTGCACACGCCGTGCGGCAGGTTGTGGGTAGCGCCTGGCTGATGAGCCAGCGCATGCACCAGGCCAAGACCGGCGCTGTTAAACGCCATGCCCGCCAGATACTGGCCAAACGCCATTTGCTCGCGGGCTTCAAGATTGTGCCCGTCGTCCACGGCTTGCGGCAGCCATTGGTTGATCAGGCGAATCGCTTCCAGGGCATTGGCATCGGTCAGCGGGTGCGCGCCAACGGAAACAAAAGCTTCAATGGCGTGGGTCAGCGCGTCCATGCCGGTGGCGGCGGTAATGGACGGCGGGATATCCAGCATCACGCTGGCGTCATCGACGGCAATATCGGGAATGATATTGGGGTCGATGATCACCTCTTTCACCTGACGTTCGGCGTCGATAATGACCGCATTGCTGGTCATCTCCGCGGCTGTTCCTGCTGTGGTGTTGATTGCTACCAGCGGCACCCCGGCGTTTTTCACTTTGCCGACGCCGGAGTAGGCGGTCGATGGCCCCGGGTTGGCGGTGAGGATTTTCACCGCTTTAGCGGTATCGATCGGGCTGCCGCCGCCGAAGGCGATAAGGTAATCACACCCGGCCTCGCGATACGCCGCGTAGCCTTTTTGCACCAGCGCTTCCGTTGGGTTAGGGAACACCTCATCAAACAGATGATAAGACATTTGCTGTTCATCCAGGGCGGTAAACAGGCTGTCGAGCAGACCCATCTTGACCAGATGACCGTCGGTGACGATCAGCGCTTTACCCCACCCTTTACCTGCCACCAGCTTAACCATATCACCGATTGCGCCCGCGCCGTGGAGGCTGATTTTGGGTAGTGCCAACATAAAACTCATGATAATTCTCCTTAATGTTGATTTGGGTAATCCGTTTCCCTTCACCCGCTCCCGGGTCGCGGCTGGCGCCTTACCCGGGCTACAGGTTCACTGGCGTCTGCAGGCCGGTAGCCAGGACAGGTGCGTAGCACCGCCTCCGGGATTTAGGGTGAAGGGGAAATTAAATCCGTCTTCGTTGCAAAATCCGCCGGGTAATAATCGGCAGCGAAATAACCACAATCAGCATCGCGCCGATGATGATCGACATCACGATGCCCGGCACGTTGAGCAGGCTCAGGCCAAACGTCACCAGCCCCATCAGGAAAGCGGCGATAATCACCCCCACCATGCTGCCGGAACCGCCGAGAATATTGACGCCGCCGAGTACCGCCATCGTGACGACCGCCAGCTCCCAGCCCATCGCCAGCGTCGGGCGGGTACTGCCGAGCCTTGAGGTCAGCAGAACCGCCGCCAGGCCGGCCATCAGTCCAACCAGCGCAAACAGCATCAGGTTGTGGCGCTTGACGTTAATCCCGGAGTACCAGGCTCCGGTCGGGTTATTGCCGATGGCGTAGGTCCGGCGGCCAAAGTTGGTTTTATGCAGCAGGAAGGTAAAGGCGGCAGCAAGAAGGATAAACAGCGCAAACTCAAAAGAGAGAGCGCCCCACACGTAGCCCTGGCCAAACCAGGAGAAGCTGTCCGGGTAGTGATTGAGCGCCTTGTCGCCCAGCAGAATGTAGGTTATCCCGCGATACAGGCTCATGGTGCCGATGGTGATCACAATCGACGACAGGTTAAAGCGCGTCACCAGGATACCGTTGAACAGGCCGCACAGCAGCCCCACGCCCAGCCCGACGGCCACCAGCAGCGGCGTATCCATACCCGCTGCCGCGCAGAAGCCCATCGCCGTTGAGCTCAGCGCCATCGTCGAGGCTACCGAAAGGTCGATCTCTCTGGCGATAATCAGCATCGCCATCGGCAGCACGATGATCGCTTTTTCGGTGAAGTTAAACGTGGCGTCCGACAGATTCCAGATATTAAGGAACCAGGGGGATGCCAGGGCGTTAACCATAAATACCGCCAGGGTTACCGCCAGCAGAAAACCTTCCCAGCACAGCAAGCGGCGCAGCGGCGACGGCGCGGCCGGGACGCTTTTCATCTCTTCAGACATCATCATTTTGCTCATGATTTCACCGCCTGTTTCTGTCGGGCTAATGCCGCGTCGCGCAGGATTAACCGTCCGTGGCCTTTATTGCCTCGTTCGTTAAGCAGCACCGCAATGACGATCACCGCGCCGGAAATGGCCATTTGCCAGAACGGCGAAATACCGATCACCGGTAGCGCATTATTAATCACTCCAAGGAACAGCGCCCCGCACAGGCAGCCGAGCACGCGACCGGTTCCGCCCATGGTGCTGATGCCGCCGATGACGCAGGCGGCGACCACCTGCAGTTCAAAACCGTTGGCGACATCGACATAGGCGACAGCGAAACGTGAGATCCACAAATAGCCGCAGAACCCGGCCAGCGCGCCGGAGAGGCAGAAGCTGACAAACTGCATCTTCCCGGCGTTAATCCCGGTGTAGTACGCCGCCGTCGCGTTGCCGCCCGCGGTGTACAAGGCCCGGCCGGTGCGGCTGTAGCGCAGGAAATAGCCTACCAGCAGCAGCGCGGCGATGGCGCACCAGCTCAGCAGCGGCATTCCCAGCAGCGAGGCGCGCGGCAGGCCGAGAAAATCGGCGCTCATCTGGTGCGAGTTAACCCAGCTACCCTCGGAAAGCAGAAAGATAATCCCGCGATAAATACTCATGGTGCCCAGCGTGACCACGATGGCCGGAATACCGAGCCGCCAGACCAGCAGGCCGTTAATCATCCCCATCAGCAGGCCAAGCAGGGTCGCCAGCGCCAGCAGCGCCGCCACCGGGATACCCGGATAGTGGGCGTTGAGCAGAGCGACGATCATTCCGGTCAGCGCCAGATTGGCGGCCATCGACAGATCGATGCCTTTGGTGAGCAGCACCATCATCTGCCCGAGGGCGAGGATGATCAGAATGGCGGTGTCGTTAAACATCTCCACCAGATTGCCCGGCGAGACGAACGACGGCGCCCGGCTGCCGATAGCGCCGATCATCAAAATGATCACCGCCGCCAGCAGCGCTTCGCGGTGTTTAAGCAGTTGTTTACCCATTACGCTGCCTCCCGACCGGCGCCGCTGGCGGCGCTGACGATGGTTTCCGCCGTCGCTTCACCGGCGCGATACTCGGCGACCATCAGCCCTTCGTGCATCACGATAATCCGGTCGGCCATGCCCATCACTTCCGGTAGCTCCGAAGAGACCATAATGACCGCCAGCCCCTGGCTGACCAGTTCGGACATAAACTGGTGCACCGCCGCTTTGGAACCGATATCGATGCCTTTGGTCGGTTCGTCGAGGATAATCACCTCGGGATGGGTCGCCAGCCATTTGCCGATCACCACTTTTTGCTGATTGCCGCCGGAAAGGGTTTCCACCGCCTGCCGCCAGCTAAAAGCTTTGACCTGTAAGCGCGAAGCGTACTCATCCGCCAGCCGCCATTCGCGGGCGTCGTTCAGTACGCCGTTGGGGTTGAGTTTGCTGAGCTGCGGCAGGCTGATGTTCTGGGCGATCGGCAGGGCGATAATCGCCCCTTGTTTCTGCCGCTCTTCCGGCACGCAGACGATACCGGCGTTGATGGCGTCGACCGGCTGGCGAAAGCGCATCGCTTTGCCCTTCAGTACGATGTTGCCGGAGGAGGGGGTCGAGACCCCGGAGAGCGCCTGCATCAGCTCGGTGCGCCCGGCGCCCACCAGGCCGTAAAAGCCAAGAATCTCCCCTTTGCGCAGGCTGAAATTGATATGGGCAAACTCGGTGGGGTGACAGAGGTCTTGCACCTCCAGCACCGTTTCCCCTGGGGTACAGTCAACTTTCGGGTAGGTTTGGGTAATCGCGCGGCCCACCATCATCGCCACCATCCGCTCTTCGGTGATGTCGTTTATCGCTCCGGAGCTGACGTAAACGCCGTCGCGCAGAATGGTGTAGTAGTCCGCCAGCTCGAAAATCTCATCAAACTTATGCGAGATAAAAAGAATCGCTTTGCCGTCCTGCTTCAGGCGCTCAACGATTTGATAAAACTCCAGAATTTCATGCTGTGAGAGCGCGGCAGTCGGCTCATCGAGGATCACCACCAGGGCTTCAAAGGAGAGCGCCCGGGCGATGGCCACCATATGGCGCTGGGCGATGCTGAGGGTTTTCAACGTCGCGCGCGGGTCAATCTGCACCTCCAGGCGGGTGAGAATCTCGCTGGCTTTGCGGTACATGGCGGGCCAGTCGAGCCTCTTCAGCAGACCGCGATGCAAATACTGGCCGACGAAAATATTTTCAGTGACCGACAGCTCGTCGAACAGCACGGTTTCCTGATGAATGGCGGTGATCCCGACCTTGTGCGCTGACTCCGGGGTCGGCAGCTGGATAGGGATCGCTTTATAGAGAATCTCGCCCTCTTCGGGCTGATAAATACCGGTCATCACTTTGACCAGCGTGGATTTGCCCGCGCCGTTTTCGCCGATTAAGGCGGTGACTTTGCCGGGCCAGAGATCGAGCTGTACGTTCTCAAGTGCGCGCACGCCGGGGAAAACCTTGGTGATGCCCTTAAGCGACAGCAGTGGGGTGGATGCTGACATGATAGTTCTCCGTAAAATCACCCTAACCCTCTCCCCAAAGTGGCGAGGGAACCGTTCAGTGCTCTCTGCCAGCATTGCGCAGAGGGCCTGGCTTTCTCACTCTCCCTTCGGGAGCGGGCCGGGGTGAGGAAGCAGGGTTAGAAAATCTTCGAGAACTTATCGATATTGCTCGCATCGTAGACGAACGGTTCGGCCATCGCGCCGCTACCGTCGGCGTCGAGCTTCACTTTGCCCAGCTTGCCCATATTGGCTTCGGTTTTGGTCGCCGTGCCTTTGACTAAATCGTCGGCCAGATACGTGGCGGCATAGCCAAGGTCGATCGGATTCCAGATAGCAAAGCTTTTGCTGGCGCCGGACTTAATCGCCCCCGCCATTTCCGATGGCAGCCCCAGGCCAGTCACGTAGACCTTGCCGATTTTGCCCTGATCTTTCACCGCCTGCGCGGCGGCAACGATCCCCACCGACGAAGGCGAAACAATCACTTTCAGGTCAGGATATGACTTCAGCAGGCCCACCGCTTCGCGGTAGCTTTTATCCGACAGATCGTCACCGTAGGCGACGGTCACCAGATTGACGGACGGATACTGCGGCAGCACCTTTTTCATCTCCTCAATCCAGATGTTCTGGTTGGTGGAGGTTGGGGTGGCGCTTAAAATCGCCACATCGCCTTTTTCCACGTTCAGCGCCTTCAGCGCATCGGCGGCGAGCTTAACGTTGGTTTCGCCAATCAAGGCGTTATTGGACGGATTAAGATGGATCTGGCGTCCCGCCGGCGCGACGCCGGAGTCCCAGGAGACCACCTTAATGCCGCGCTGCATCGCTTTCTTCAGCACCGGCACCACGGCATCGGGATCGTTAGCGGAAATGGCGATCGCATCCACCCCTTGGGCGATCAAACCATTCAGCACTTCAATCTGTGCTTCGGCGGTGGTGGTGGTCGGGCCGGTATAGATCACTTTGACATCGCCTAACTCTTTGGCCGCTTCCTGCGCGCCGACGTTCGCTGCTTCGAAGAATCCATTTCCCAATGATTTCGCCACGAGGGCGATTTTGACTTCGGCTAAAGCGGAACCGGACAACGCCAGGATGGCAACGGTGAGGATCAAGCTTGTCTTTGTTTTCATTGCTTTTACTCCACAAGAGTCAGTTTGGTAGGGTTTGCAGGTGATGTTTCGCCCCGTCTCGGTGAGCGGGGCGCGATGTTGTTATTGATAAAGGTCTAACGCGGACTGCATCGGTTGAACGTTGAAGCGTTTGCCAAGAGCGACCAGCTCTTCGCGGGTGATGGTTTGTTTCATCCCGCCCATTGAATAGACTTTCACCAGCACCTCAGCGGATTTCTCGGCGGTATCGATCAGGCCGAAGGTTTCATCCAGATTGGGGCCGCTGCCGAAAACGCCGTGGAACGGCCACAGCACCAGCGAGTGTTTCTGCATCGCCTCAGCGGTGGCCTGGCCGATTTCGTCGGTGCCCGGCACCATCCACGGCAGGATGCCGACGCCGTCCGGGAAGACCACCAGGCATTCGGTGCTGCCTTCCCAGAGCTTACGGGTGAACAGATCGCTGTTGTTCTCCAGCACGTAGGTCAGGGCAATCAGGTTAGTGGCGTGGCAGTGCATGATCACCCGGTCTTTGCCGTTGGTCAGGCGGATACGCTCGCTGTGCGACAGGAAGTGCGCCGGTAGCTCGGATGTTGGTACCGCATCGTTGGTCAGACCCCAAAGAATATGGTATCCCGCGCCGTCGCTGTCGACTTTCACCACGCCGAGGTTCGCCGCCGGGTCGAGCTGGACGTTACGGAAGAATTTACCGGAACCGGTGACGATAAACGGCTGGTTGGCCAGCGTTGGCATCGGCTGGCTCAGGGCGATATAGCGCGGTTTAGCGTGGAAATCCGCCGCGTAGGGTTCAATATCCGCTTCGTCGAGGCGCAGCGTCAGGTTGCCGCCGTTGCGCTCGTCCCAGCCTTTCAGCCAGGCGTCGGAAGTGGCTTTAATCATGCCCTGGACGAACCAGGCGTCGATAATGGTCTGCATAGTCTTGTCTTTCCTGTTGATTCGGCGCGGGGTTGGCCCCTCGCCCTGAATATGTGTGAGCCCCCGGATTGCGCCGTAAATGGCTTATCCGGGCTACCGGTTCGTAGCCCGGCTGCGTCCAGGGAAGTCCAGGCATTACCCGCGCTGGCTCAGAACCGTATTTTCATAAGCGCGTACGTTATCCAGCCACTGGCTGCCTGCCGGCGTATCGTGACGCTGACAGTACATTTCCCAGATGGCCTGCCACGGCAGGCACTTCTGCTCTTCCAGCAGCGCCAGACGGGCGGTGTAATCGCCGTCGAGCTCCAGCTGACGCAGCTGCTCGGTTGGTTCCAGCAGAGCGCGCAGCAGCGCTTTCTTCATATTGCGGGTACCAATCACCCACGCCGCGATGCGGTTGATCGAGGCGTCGAAGAAATCGAGACCGATATGCACGCGGTCGAACAGATCGTGGCGGATGATTTCGCTGGCGATGGCCTGGGTTTCATCATCCAGCAGCACCACGTGGTCGCTGTCCCAGCGTACCGGACGGCTTACGTGCAGCAGCAGACGCGGGATATAGAGCATGGCGGCGGAAATCTTATCGGAGATGACCTCCGTCGGATGGAAGTGGCCGGCATCCAGGCACAGGGCAGTCTGGCGGCTGGTGGCGTAGCCCATATAGAACTCATTGGAACCGACGGTGTAGCTTTCCGCGCCGATACCGAACAGTTTGCTCTCTACGGCGTCAATATGGTGCGCCGGGTCCAGCTTCTCGCTGATCACTTCATCAAGCGCGTTCAGCAGGCGCTGGCGCGGCGCGAAGCGGTCAACGGTAATATCCTTCATGCCGTCCGGGATCCAGATATTCATCACCGACGGCGTGCCCAGCTGCTCGCCGAAGTAAGCGGAAATGCGGCGGCTGGCCTTGCAGTGATCGATCCAGAACTGGCGGATTTCATCGTTGGCGTGCGACAGCGTAAAGCCATCAGCGCTCAGCGGATGCGAGAAGCAGGAGGGGTTAAAATCCAGCCCCAGCTTGTTGGCTTTCGCCCACTCAACCCAGTTTTTAAAGTGCTCTGGCTTAATTTCATTACGCGCTACCGGCGCGTCGGATTCCAGATAGAGGGCGTGCAGGTTCAGGCGTTTTGGCCCGGGGATCAGGCTCAACGCCTGCTCAAGGTCGGCGCGCAGCTCGCTGGCGTTACGCGCTTTCCCCGGGTAGTTGCCGGTGGCCTGAATACCGCCGGTCAGGCTTCCTTCCGGGTTTTCGAAACCGACGACGTCATCGCCTTGCCAGCAGTGCATGGAAACGGGCAGGCGGTCCAGCTGGCGCAAGGCCTCCTCGACATCCACGCCGACGCTGGCGTAGCGCTGTTTGGCAATTTCCCAGGCTTGTTCAAGTTGAGTGGTCATGCGCAAAGCTCCTTGGTCTGTTGTGGCTGAAACTGCGCGCTAAAGCGGGCAATTTCACTTTCATGATTGGGGGTAAAGGTGGTGAGGGCGTAGTTTTGCCGCACGACCTGACGGAATTCATCGACGTTGTGCAGCTCGTCCAGGGTCATCAGCTGAATGCCGATATTGCCCAGGGTGGAGGCCTCAACCGGGCCAGCGACCACGGTGATGCCGCAGGCGTCGGCGCAAAGCTGATTGAGCAGTTCGTTCTGGCAGCCGCCGCCGACAATATGCAGCTGGCTGAACGGCTGACCGCGCAGCGCCGCCAGTTCGTTAAGCACCCGAGCGTAGAGCAGCGCCAGGCTGTCGAAAATGCAGCGGGCCAGCTCGGCGTCGCCGGCAGGAACCGGCTGCCCGGATTCGCGGCAGGCGGCCTGGATTTCCGCGCTCATGTTGTCCGGGTTGATAAAGCGGTCATCGTTACAGTCGATAACGCAGCGGCAGGCCGGAAGCGCAGCGGTGCGTGCGATCAGCGCCGGCAGGTCGCTGACGTTTTGCTCCTTGAGCACCCGCTGCAGCAGCCAAAGACCCATAATATTTTTCAGTACCCGATAGCGGCCTTCGGCCCCGCCTTCGTTGGTGATATTGGCCTTTAGCGCCGCATCGCTGGTGCAGGGGGTTTTGCTTTCAAAGCCCATCAGCGACCAGGTGCCGGAAGAGAGATACGCGGCGTTTTTGCTGGCCAGCGGCGAGGCGATAACCGCGCTGGCGGTATCGTGACTGGCGACGGCGACCACCGGGATGTTATTGCCCTGCGGACATATCCAGTGGCCGATAACGTTGCCGGGGTGCGTCGGCGTACCGAACCATTCGCGCGGCGCGCCGCTCCAGTTCAGCAGCTCTTCATCCCAGTTATCGCTGTTAATGTTGACCAGTTGCGTGGTGGTGGCGTTGGTGTACTCCCAGTTCATGTTGCCAGTCAGGCGGAAGCTAAAGTAGTCCGGGATCAGCAGCGCATGCGCGGCCTGGCTGACCAGTTCCGGCTGTTGTTCAACCAGCGCGCGGAGCTGGTAAAGGGTGTTAAACGGCAGAAACTGAATGCCGCTGCGGCGGTAGATCTCCGCCCGGCCCAGCTGCTCTTCGGCATGGCGCATCAGCCCCTGGGTACGAGAATCGCGATAGGAAACCGGCAGGCCGACGCGCTGGCCCGCTTTATCCAGCAGGACATAATCCACGCCCCAGGTATCGATGCCGATGCTGTCGATCAGGATGCCCTGTTCGCAGACCTTCTCCAGACCGCGGCGAATTTCCCCTTCCAGGCTATCGAGATCCCAGCAGTCGAAACCATCCACCTTCTGCAGGCTATTGGTAAAACGGTGAATTTCACGCAGCGCCAGCGTTTGCTGCCCGGGTTGATAACCGGCGAGCATCACCCGCCCGCTGGAGGCGCCTAAATCAACGGCGACACAATGACGAAAACTCATGGGAAGATCCTTGTGAAAATCATTGCATGCAGTCTAAAAAAGTCGCCTCAGGCTCACCTTCTTGTTACTGACAGGGAAAATTGGCCGCTGGCAAGAAAGCAAAGGTGACCGTGAGAGAGGTCACAGTTTCGTTTTAGCTGCGCTGGATGGAGGGATGTGATGTTGTCCGCAGTTCCCGATCTTTCCCGCCATTTCTTGAAAAAGCGGCAGGCTTTACGAATTTTGCGGTCAAAAATTGAAGGCCGGATCGCCGCCCCTTAATTACTATTTGCTCCACTGATTGATAACTTTTCTCATTTCGAGGAGCGGCTATGACTATGTTGCACAGTGTGGATTTCTTTAAGTCCGGCGTTTCAGCTGTCGCCATTGAGCCGCGGCTCCCGCAATCCGCTTTTCCTGAGCATCATCATGATTTTCATGAGATTGTTATTGTGGAGCACGGCACCGGGATTCACGTTTTCAACGGCCAGCCCTATACCATCAGTGGCGGATCGGTGTGCTTTATCCGCGATCACGATCGTCATCTCTACGAGCACACGGATAATTTATGCCTGACTAATGTGCTCTATCGCGCGCCGGACGCATTTCGCTTTTTGTCCGGCCTGAACGAACTGTTGCCGCAGGAGCAGGAGGGGAACTATCTCTCACACTGGCGGGTGAATCAGAATGCATTGCAGCAGGTGCGGCAGATTGTGGAGCAGATGGAGAACGTTGGCGCGGATGCGGATATGCACGCCATCGCCAGCCGCGAGATTTTATTTATGCAACTGCTGGTGCACCTGCGTAAAAGCAGCCTCGCCGAAGGCGCAGCCAACAATGACGCGCGGCTTAACCATTTAATGGCCTGGCTGGAAGATCATTTTGCCGAAGATATCTGCTGGGAAGAGGTGGCGGCGCGGTTTTCGCTCTCTTTGCGAACTCTGCATCGTCAGTTAAAACAGCAAACCGGACTGACGCCGCAGCGCTACCTGAATCGGGTGCGGTTGATGAAAGCGCGCCATCTGCTGCGCCACAGCGATGACAGCGTGACCGATATCGCCTATCGCTGCGGATTCGGCGACAGTAACCACTTTTCGACGCTTTTTCGCCGTGAATTTGACTGGTCTCCGCGCGATATTCGCCAGGGGCGCGACGCCATTCTTCAGTAACGGGAGAGCAGTCAACGTTTTAGCAGACATAAACGCGAATAATGAAACGTTATTTATGTTCGGAGTTGATGTCGTGGCAGGTCAGCTGATTCTTCGCAAAGATGAATTTTTTACCTCCCCCGCTCAGGCGGTGGCGGTAGCGGATCGCTATCCGCAAAACGTCTTCGCCGAGCACACCCATGAGTTCTGCGAACTGGTGCTGGTGTGGCGGGGAAACGGCCTGCACGTTCTTAACGATCGCCCGTGGCGTATTACCCGCGGCGATCTGTTCTATATCCGCGCGGAAGATAAGCACTCCTACGCCTCGGTAAACGATCTTGTCCTGCAAAACGTCATTTATTGCCCGGATCGGCTGCGGCTTAACTTTGACTGGGCGGCGCACATTCCGGGTCTGTTCGGCACCCCGTGGGTTCCGCACTGGCGAATTGGCAGCAGCGGCATGGCGCAGGTCAGACAGGTGATTACCCAGCTGGAGCATGAGAGCAGCCGCAGTGATGCCCAGGCCAATAATATGGCCGAACTGCTGTTTGCGCAGCTGGTGCTTATTCTTCAGCGCTATCGCTACGCCACCGATAATCTGGCGGCAACTCAAAGCGAAGCGCTGCTCGATAAGCTGCTCACCGAGCTGGCGGGCAGCCTCAATCGTCCCTTCTTTCTTGACCGTTTTTGCGAGCGGGAAGGGTGCAGCGAGCGCGCGCTGCGCCAGCAGTTTCGTCAGCAGACGGGGATGACTATCAACCACTACCTGCGCCAGCTGCGTATTTGCCACGCGCAGTATCTGCTGCAGCATACCGAACGGCTGATTGGCGAAGTGGCGATGCAGTGCGGGTTTGAAGACAGTAATTACTTTTCGGTGGTGTTTAACCGCGAGATAGGCATGACGCCGGGGCAGTGGCGGCAGCGCAGTCGCGCCGCCGCCTGACGACGCTAGTTCGCCATTCCCAGACCGACGATATTGGCGGCGATGATAATCACCACGCAGCCGAGGCTGAGGACACCCACAGGACGACGACCGGCGTTGTTCCACTCTTTGAGGATCAGGCCTACAAGCCCGCCGCACAGCACATAGAAGCTCATATGCAGCATCCAGCTCATGTAGTCGTACTGCGCCGGGATGCTGGCGTGGCCCCAGGCGTAGAAGAAGAACTGGAGATACCACATCAGGCCGCCTAACGCGGAAAGCAGGATATTGCTGATAATGAGCGGTTTTGCCAGCGAGAAGTCGGCTTTTATCGACAAATTTTTCACTTTTGCCAGCCGGATAAAGCAGAAGCCGAGGTTAACCAGCGCGCCGCCGCCCATGATCACCACATAGCTTGGCAGCGCGGTGTAAAGCGGGTCGACGCCGAGCGCGGCGGCGGCTTCGTGCATCGGCTTGGCGGCGTTCATGGCGAACGACATACCTGCGGAGAAGATGCCGCACATCACCGCCAGCAGCAGGCCCTTTTTCAGATTGAAGTCTTCGGCCTTGATGCCCATTTTGCGTTCTTTCAACTGGCCTGCCCGGGTGACGATGCCCACGCCAATCACCGCAACCAGCACGCCGAGCAGCGTCATCTGGCCGCCTTTAGTGTTAATGAGAACATCAAACTGACCATTGAGAATCGGGGTCATGAGCGTACCGACAATCAACGTAATACCAATGGCGATGCCGATCCCCATCGACATGCCGAGATAGCGCATCGTCAGGCCGTAGTTAATATTACCGATGCCCCACATGGCACCGAACAGGAAAACGGGCAGAAGCGTGGAGGCGTTAAAAGAACCGTAATAGGCCCAGAAGTCGGGCAGCAGCATGGCGCTGATGGCCCAGGGGAGGATCAGCCAGGAGACGATCCCGCCGATTGACCACATTGTTTCCCAGGACCAATGTTTAACTTTCTTGAACGGGGCATAGAAACAGGCTGCACTGGCTGCACCTATCAAATGCCAAAAAATACCCATCGTAATCGCGTGATTCATTGATTTTATCCTCATCTATTTTTTATCGGATAAATCTTCTTCCGACCCGATGAGTGTAAAAATCGGTCAGTTTTTCCGCCTTTAAGCTGTTGCCACCAGAAGGCGGAACCTGGCAACCAAAAACTTAATTAGTTGTTCTGTATCACAAAACTACATCTATTCCCCCTTGTTATAACCTTATTAAAAATACGGCATTGATAAGCGTTTTCAATATCATTTAATTAACTATAATGAACCAACTGCTTACGCGGCATTAACACTTTCCGCCGCTCGACAATAATGGAGATGATTATGAGTTATACACTGCCTGCCCTGCCGTACGCTTATGACGCCCTGGAACCGCATTTTGACAAGCAGACGATGGAAATCCATCACACTAAACACCACCAGACCTACGTTAATAATGCCAACGCAGCGCTGGAAAGCCTGCCTGAATTCGCGAACCTGTCCGCAGAAGAGCTGATTACCAAACTGGATCAGCTGCCGGCAGACAAAAAAACCGTGCTGCGTAACAACGCCGGCGGCCACGCTAACCACAGCCTGTTCTGGAAAGGCCTGAAAACAGGTACCACCCTGCAGGGCGACCTGAAAGCGGCTATCGAGCGTGATTTCGGTTCCGTTGATAACTTTAAAGCGGAATTTGAAAAAGCGGCTGCTACCCGTTTCGGCTCCGGCTGGGCGTGGCTGGTGCTGAAAGGCGACAAGCTGGCGGTGGTTTCTACCGCTAACCAGGACTCCCCGCTGATGGGCGAAGCAATCTCCGGCGCTTCCGGCTTCCCGATTCTGGGCCTGGACGTATGGGAACACGCTTACTACCTGAAATTCCAGAACCGTCGTCCGGACTACATTAAAGCGTTCTGGGACGTGGTGAACTGGGACGAAGCCGCAGCGCGTTTTGCCGCCAAAAAATAAGGTTGCATTGTGCTGAGCGAGAAGCGAGTCTGATGACTCGCTTTTTTTATATCCGCAGCAAAGGAGCAGCGATGCACTATCCGGTGAATGTCTTTGTGGGCAAGGTAAGGGATTACGACGGCAGCCGTCCAAGCGCCATCGGTAAAATTCAGATCGACGGTGAACTGACCCTCGGCGATTTGGGGCTGGAGGGCGATGAGCAGGCGGAGAAGAAAATTCACGGCGGGCCGGACCGCGCGCTGTGCCACTATCCCCGTGAACACTATGCCCACTGGGCCCGTGAACTTCCGCAGCAGGCGGATCTTTTCTGCGCCCCGGCGTTTGGCGAAAATCTCTCGACCGAAGGGCTGACGGAAAAAAATGTCTATATTGGCGATATCTTCCGCTGGGGAGAGGCGCTGATTCAGGTGACGCAGCCGCGATCGCCGTGCTTCAAGCTTAACTACCATTTTGCCGTCAGCGACATGGCGCAGCTTATGCAGAATAGCGGCAAAACCGGCTGGCTGTATCGGGTAGTGGCGGGCGGACGAGTGTCCGGCGATGCGCCGCTGGCGCTGGTTTCCCGCCTCAGCGACGTTAGCGTTCACGAGGCGGGAGCTATTGCCTGGCAAATGCCGTTCGATGACGAGCAGTATCACCGCCTGCTATCGGCGGCGGGGCTGTCGGTAAGCTGGAGCCGTACCATGCAGAAACGGCGCCTGAGCGGGAAGATCGAAAATAATTCGCGGAGATTGTGGGGGAAATAGCGCTTCCGTGCGCGTTCCCGGATGGCGGCGCGTTGCGCCTTATCCGGGCTACCCGTTTCGAACCCGGCCTGGCGAAGCGCAGGCCGGGAGAATCAGGTACGCTTGTACAGCGGCAGCCACAGGGTTAAGCGCAAGCCGCCCAGCGGGCTGTCGTCGGCTTTCACCCAACCGCGATGCTGCTGGATTGCCGCTTCGACAATCGCCAGCCCCAGCCCGGTACCGCCAGACTCGCGATCGCGCGCCTCATCGGTACGGTAGAACGGACGGAAAATCTGCTCGCGATCCTCCGGACTTACGCCCGGGCCGTCATCATCGACGTTAACCGTGATGCCATCTTTATCCACCGAGAAGCTTACCGAAATTTTGGTATGCGAGTAGCGCAGCGCGTTACGCACGATATTCTCCAGCGCGCTTTCCAGCGCATTGGGGTTACCGTACAGCGGCCAGGGCCCCGGCGGATACTCGACGGTGAACGATTTCCCCATCTGTTCGGCTTCAAAGGCGGCGTTATCCAGCACCTCGCCCCACAGCTGGTTGGCTTTCACCGTCTCGCTGACCAGCGCGGTTTTCGCCTGATTGCGCGACATCACCAGCAGGTCGTTGATCATGCTATCCAGCCGGTGCGCTTCCATCTCAATCCGCTCCAGCTCTTTGCTTTCCCCGCTGCGGCGGCGCAGCAATGCGGTGCCTAACTGCAGGCGGGTCAGCGGCGTGCGCAGTTCGTGCGAGATATCGGACAGCAGACGATGCTGGCTGGACATCATGCGCTCCAGCGCGGTCACCATCTGGTTAAAACTGGTCCCGGCGGCTAAAAACTCCTGCGGACCGGCTTCCAGCTCCGGATGCTGACGCAGGTTGCCCTGGGCGACTTCATCGGCGGCATTTTTGAGCTTACGCGCGGGTTTCGCCAGGCTCCACGCCAGCCATAGCAGCAGCGGGGCGCTGACTAACATCGTGACGATGAGCAGCAACAAAGGCCGGTCGAACAGCAGATTGATGAAGTCTGATTGTGAGGTATTAGCAGGGCGAATCAGATAGAGCTGGTAGTTATCTTCTCCATCCCTGACGGAAAAAGGCCCGACCATTTCCAGACGACCATAGCGTTTTTTCTGCGGATGGTCGGCGTTATCCGCCTGGCCGATAAAGTTGCGGATAATCTGCATTTCGTTGCGTTCCGCGCCGATGACGCGACCCTCGCTGGTGACCAGCAGCAAACGCTGGCCCGGCGGAGCCCACTTATCGATAGCGCGAAACAGACGACGCCACCACATCAGGTCGTTCGGCGGATCGTTCGCCAGTTCGGCCTCGACGTGCTGTTCAATCATGATGCCCTGACGTTGCTCGCTCTCCAGCAGCTCGGTCATCTGGCGCGAGTCCAGCTTGGGCAGCATCAGAACCAGCATCAACACCAGCGCCAGCGTGAGCCAGAAAATAGCGAAGATGCGTGCGGTTAAACTTCCAATCATGAAGCCGATACCATCAGATAGCCGCGTCCGCGCAGCGTTTTAAACCACGGATGGCCGTCCTTGCGCTCCGGCAGCTTACGCCGCAGGTTGGAGATGTGCATATCGATTGCGCGGTCGAATGGCGTCAGGCGTTTACCTAATACTTCCTGGCTAAGATGTTCACGCGATACCACCTGGCCAAGATGCTGCGCCAGAAGATAGAGCAGGGTGAACTCGGTGCCGGTCAGTTCCAGGGTCACGCCATCGAAGCTGGCTTCCTGGCGACCGGGGTTAAGGCTTAGCGCATCCACTTCCAGCGTCGGTGAACCGGCTTCGGTTGTCTGCTGCTGCTCGCTCCAGTGCGATCGGCGCAGAATAGCGCGTATACGCGCTACCAGCTCACGATCGTTGAACGGCTTAGGCAGATAATCGTCCGCGCCCAGCTCGAGGCCGAGAACGCGATCCAGCTCGCTCCCGCGGGCCGTTAGCATGATAACCGGGGTCTGGTGCGTCTGACGCAACTCTTTGAGTGTATCGATACCGTTTTTCTTCGGCATCATCACATCAAGCAAAAGTAAATCGATGCTGTCGTCCAGAAGGGCCAGCGCCTGTTCCCCGTCATGGGCTACGAGCACATTAAAACCTTCCATATCGAGCAGCTCTTTTAACAGGGAGGTGAGCTCCCGGTCATCATCTACTAACAGGATTTTATTCATTGTTTAAATACCTCCGAGGCAGAAATTACGTCATCAAGGCTCGCTAATCCATGACTTTACGTTGTTTTACACCCCCTGACGCATGTTTGCAGCCTGCATCGTAAACTCTCTATCGTTGAATCGCGACACAAACGTTTTGGGAGTATGTGATGCGCAATGTTATCGCTGCCGTCATGGCCTCAACGCTGGCGCTAAGTGCATATAGCCAAGCCGCTGAAGTCGTCACCAGCGTTAACTGGCTCCCCGGAGACGAAGGGGTCCAGCGCAGCAGCCAGAGCCATATGTTTGACGGCATAAGTTTAACTGAACACCAACGGCAACAGTTACGAGATCTTATGCAGCGGGCACGCCACGAAAGGCCACCCGTTAATGTTAGCGAAATGGAGACAATGCATCGCCTTGTCACCGCAGAAAATTTTGATGAAAACGCTGTACGCGCTCAGGCAGATAAGATGGCGCAGGAACAGGTTGCCCGCCAGGTTGAAATGGCAAAAGTTCGCAACCAGATGTACCACCTGTTAACGCCAGAGCAGCAAGCGGTTTTAAACGCTAAGCACCAGCAACGAATGAACCAGTTGCGTGAGGTTGCAAGGATGCAAAAAGGCTCAGCGATGATGCTTTCGAGTAGTAGCAATACCCTGCAACCCCAGTAACAACCCTGTTTTCCTTGCCATAGACACCATCCCTGTCTTCCCCCACATGATGTGGGGGTTTTTTTTGCCTGTTATTCAGCCTCTTCCCGGCTCCCCGTCGCGGTAAATTATCGGGTTATACTAAGCGCATCGCGAAGTAAGGAGCGTTTATGAATCAATCCTATGGGCAGCTGGTGAGTCGCGCGGCGATTGCGGCGACGGTGATGGCCTCTGCGTTACTTTTAATTAAGATTTTTGCGTGGTGGTATACCGGCTCAGTGAGTATTCTGGCGGCGCTGGTTGATTCGCTGGTGGATATCGCCGCCTCGTTAACCAACCTGCTGGTGGTGCGTTATTCGCTACAACCCGCCGATGAAGAACATACCTTTGGTCACGGCAAGGCGGAATCGCTGGCCGCGCTGGCGCAAAGCATGTTTATTTCCGGATCGGCACTGTTTCTGTTCTTGACTGGTATCCAGCATCTCGTGCGGCCTGAGCCGATGAACGCGGCGGGTGTCGGGATGGTAGTGACGCTGGTTGCGCTGATAAGCACGCTGGTGCTGGTGACCTTTCAGCGCTGGGTAGTGAGAAAAACGCAAAGTCAGGCGGTGCGGGCGGATATGCTTCATTATCAGTCTGATGTTATGATGAACGGCGCAATTCTGGTGGCGCTGGCTCTCTCATGGTACGGCTGGCATCGTGCTGATGCGCTGTTTGCATTAGGTATAGGCGTCTATATTTTATATAGCGCGCTGCGCATGGGTTATGACGCCGTTCAGTCGTTATTAGACCGCGCGTTACCTGATGAGGAACGCCAGGAAATTATCAATATCGTGACCGCATGGCCAGGCGTCAGCGGGGCGCACGATCTACGTACGCGGCAGTCAGGGCCGACTCGCTTTATTCAGATTCATTTGGAAATGGAAGATAATCTCCCGCTGGTTCAGGCACATGTGATTGCCGATCAGGTGGAGCAGGCGCTGTTGCTCCGATTCCCGGGTTCCGATGTGATTATCCACCAGGACCCCTGTTCGGTGGTGCCGTTAGCGCAGCAGGGTGTTTTATGATCTTTAAGTTGTTATCTGTAAACTCGATGTAAAAATGTGGGGCGGATCGGCATTATTTGTATAAATTACCGCCATTTGGTCTGACCTGAATCAATTCAGCCAGAAGCGTTTGATATACTATTGCAATTATCGTTGTGCACTCCTGGTGAGGGGCGCTTCAGGCAACAGGATTATTTTTTGCTTCCTAAGTTCAGAGGTAGTCATGATTAAGAAAATCGGTGTGTTGACAAGTGGCGGTGATGCCCCGGGCATGAACGCAGCAATTCGCGGCGTTGTGCGCGCGGCATTAACGGAAGGTCTGGAAGTTTTTGGAATCTATGACGGTTACCTCGGCCTGTATGAAGATCGCATGGTTCAGCTCGACCGCTACAGCGTTTCCGATATGATCAACCGCGGCGGCACCTTCCTGGGTTCGGCGCGTTTTCCAGAATTCCGCGAAGAACATATTCGCGCCGTCGCGATTGAAAATATGAGAAAGCGCGGCCTCGATGCGCTGGTAGTCATCGGCGGTGACGGTTCTTATATGGGCGCCGTACGCCTGACTGAGATGGGCTTCCCTTGCATCGGTCTGCCGGGCACCATCGACAACGATATTAAAGGCACCGACTACACCATCGGTTTCTTTACCGCTCTGAGCACCGTGGTTGAGGCTATTGACCGCCTGCGTGATACTTCTTCCTCTCACCAGCGTATTTCCGTTGTTGAAGTGATGGGCCGTTACTGCGGCGACCTGACCCTGGCGGCAGCCATCTCCGGCGGCTGCGAATTCATCATGGTTCCTGAGGTTGAGTACACTCGCGACGATCTGGTTGCTGAAATCAAGGCGGGTATCGCGAAAGGCAAAAAACACGCGATTGTGGCGATCACCGAGCATATGTGCGACGTCGACGAACTGGCTCACTATATTGAGAAAGAGACCGGCCGTGAAACTCGCGCAACCGTACTGGGCCACATTCAGCGCGGCGGCTCCCCGGTTCCTTATGACCGTATTCTGGCATCCCGCATGGGCGCGTACGCGATTGACCTGCTGCTGCAGGGATTCGGCGGCCGTTGCGTCGGTATTCAGAACGAGAAGCTGGTTCACCACGACATCATCGACGCTATCGAAAACATGAAGCGTCCGTTTAAAAGCGACTGGCTGGATTGCGCTAAGAAGCTGTACTAAGCTCAGACGCAAACAAAAAGGCCTTCTCAGAGAGAAGGCCTTTTTTATGGGCGGGACACGCTACTCGATATCCAGAGCATCCTCCGAAAGGATGATCCCGGTGTTATCGGCGTAGAGATGGTCGCCGGAAAAGAAGGTGACGCCGCCGAAGTTGACGCGAACGTCGCTTTCGCCGATGCCTTCCCCTGCGGCGCCAACGGGAATGGCGGCCAGCGCCTGGATACCGATATCCAGATCTTCCAGGTCGTCAACCTGACGCACTGCGCCATAGACGACCAGCCCCTCCCACTCGTTTTGTACGGCCAGACGCGCCAGGTCAGCGTCAATCAATGCGCGCCGAACGGAACCACCACCGTCAACTAACAGGACATGGCCACGACCGTTCTGTTCGAGCATATCGTAGAGCAACCCGTTATCCTCGAAACATTTTACCGTGATGATTTGTCCACCAAACGACGAGCGCCCCCCAAAGTTGGAGAACAGAGGTTCCACGACGTTGACATCTTCCTGGTAGATGTCACAAAGCTCGGAAGTATCGTATTTCATAGGCTTAACGTTCAGTTGCTGCGAGAATTTTCAGTATATCTCGTGAATCGTGCTGTTGGCAAAATCATCAATTGTTAATTGATATTTGTCAGTTAAGCCGCGAGTCGGCTGCAAATAATCCCGATAACAAACAGCAGGTTGGTTAACAGGGCGCCTTTTACGGTTCTTTCCAGCATTGGGCGCATGGCGACCGGCTCGCGCTCGCGCATGACATAACGCGCCTGCTTAACCAGCAGCGGGGTGGCCAGCAGGAACAGCCAGCCCCACGGATTATGCAGTGAGATCAGATTAAACAGCGCCAGGCATAGCAGCGCGCCAAGCAGCAGGCAGGCATGATAGCGACGAGCGTTAACCGGCCCGAGGCGTACCGCAAGGGTGTTTTTACCGTTTTCACGATCGCTGTCGATATCACGCAGATTGTTAATATTCAGCACCGCCGTCGCCAGCAAACCGCAGGCCGTGGCGGGTAAGAAAATGACCGCTTCCACGCTGTGCGCCTGAAGATACCAGCTTCCCACGACGCTCAGCCAGCCGAAGAAAATCAGCACTGAAATGTCGCCAAGGCCGATGTAGCCGTAAGGACGGGTGCCGACGGTATAGGTAATTGCAGCAACGATTGAGAGTCCGCCAAGCACCATAAAACCGATAAAATCGGCCATGGTTTGCCAGGCCAGGAATAGCAGCGCCAGGCCAGAAAGGCAAATCAGCGCTACGGTGAGTATCAACGCGCGTTTCATCTGCGCTTGGGTAATTGCCCCTTTCTGCATGCCGCGAAGGGGGCCGATACGGTCGGGCTTATCGCTGCCTTTTACCGCGTCGCCATAATCATTGGCCAGATTGGAGAGGATTTGCAGTAAACCGGCGGTAATGATTGCCAGCAGGGCAACCCAGGGATCGAAACTTCCCTGATGCCAGGCCAGAGCGGAGCCGACAATAATGGCGGCAAAGGCCAGAGGCAACGTTTTGGGGCGCAGGCTTTCCAGCCAGGCCTGAGTGCGAGTGATAGCGTGTTCGGTCATAAGTCCCGGCCAATAAAAAATGGGGCTCTACCCTTGATACGTCAAGCTGCAGGTGCGTTGGCTACGCTCATTCAACCCAGCCATGTACTCAGGTACACTGCCGGGAAAAATGAGGACACTCAGCCAAAGGCCGCCTTGCGACAACTCGAATTATTTAGGGTATCTATAGCCCCATCTATAGTGATGAAAATATATTGAACCGGATTATAAGATAAAACGACTCAGATCTTCATCTGCCACCAGAACATCCAGATGCTTACCGACATATTCCGCATCAATGGTGACGGTTTGGCCATTCATTTCGCTGGCATCGTAGGAGATATCTTCGATCAGACGCTCCAGGACGGTATGCAGGCGACGCGCGCCGATGTTCTCGGTGGTTTCGTTGACCTGCCAGGCAGCCTGCGCGATACGCTTGATGCCGTCATCCGTGAATTCGATATTGACGCCTTCGGTGGCCATCAGCGCTTTATACTGTACGGTGATGGACGCGTTCGGCTCGGTCAGAATACGTTCGAAGTCGTGGGTGGTCAGCGCTTTCAGCTCAACGCGAATCGGCAGACGACCCTGTAGTTCAGGAATCAGGTCGGATGGGCTGGCTACCTGGAACGCGCCGGAGGCGATAAACAGGATGTGATCGGTTTTCACCATGCCGTGCTTGGTGGAAACGGTGCAGCCTTCAACCAGCGGCAGCAGATCGCGCTGTACGCCTTCACGAGAGACATCAGGACCGGACGAGTTGCCGCCGCGCTTACAAATTTTGTCGATCTCATCGATAAACACGATACCGTGCTGTTCAACGGCGTCGATGGCATCCTGCTTCAGCTCTTCCGGATTGACCAGCTTAGCCGCTTCTTCTTCGATCAGCAGCTTCATCGCGTCTTTGATTTTCAGCTTACGCGGCTTTTGCTTCTGTCCGCCCAGGTTCTGGAACATCGACTGCAGCTGGCTGGTCATCTCTTCCATGCCCGGAGGGGACATGATTTCTACGCCCATCGGCGCGGCGGCGAGGTCGATCTCAATCTCTTTGTCGTCGAGCTGCCCTTCGCGCAGTTTTTTACGGAAAGACTGGCGCGCGGCGGAGGGTTCCTGAGGCTGTTCAGCCTGGCCCCAGTTGTTTTTCGCCGGTGGGATCAGCACGTCGAGGATGCGCTCTTCCGCCAGCTCTTCGGCACGGTAGCGGTTTTTATCGATGGACTGCATGCGTACCATTTTGATCGCCGCATCGGTCAGATCGCGGATAATCGAGTCCACTTCCTTACCAACATAGCCCACTTCGGTGAATTTAGTTGCTTCCACCTTGATGAACGGCGCGTTGGCGAGCTTTGCCAGACGACGGGCGATTTCTGTTTTACCGACGCCGGTCGGACCGATCATCAGAATGTTTTTTGGCGTGACTTCGTGACGCAGCTCTTCGTTGAGCTGCATACGACGCCAGCGGTTACGCAGAGCGATGGCGACGGAGCGCTTGGCTGCGTCCTGGCCGATAATGTGTTTGTCCAGTTCGCTGACAATTTCGCGTGGGGTCATTTCAGACATGGGAGATCCTTACGCTTTAGACGGTAATTCTTCGATGGTATGGAAGTGGTTGGTATAAATGCAGATATCACCTGCAATATTCAACGCTTTCTCTGCGATATCGCGTGCGCCCATATCGGTATTTTCCAGCAGGGCGCGAGCCGCGGCCTGGGCGTAAGGACCGCCGGAGCCGATAGCAATCAAATCATTTTCTGGCTGCACCACGTCACCGTTACCGGTGATGATGAGGGATGCGTTTTCGTCAGCCACGGCCAGCAAGGCTTCCAGCTTGCGCAGCATGCGGTCGGTACGCCAGTCTTTCGCCAGCTCAACGGCGGCTTTCACCAGATGGCCCTGATGCATTTCCAGCTTACGTTCAAACAGTTCGAACAGCGTGAAGGCGTCAGCGGTGCCGCCCGCAAAGCCGGCGATCACTTTGTCGTTGTACAGGCGGCGCACTTTTTTCACGTTGCCTTTCATTACGGTGTTGCCCAGCGTAGCCTGGCCATCACCGGCAATAACGACATGGCCATTACGGCGAACACTTACAATTGTAGTCACGAGCAGACCCCTTGGTTGCAAAAGCGGAATAGGGGCCCCGCGGTTTACGCGGGGCAGAATGCAATTATAGATGGGGGGGTTTTTAAGGGTTTCAACCCCTGGCGGCGAGACGAATGCAGTTTGCGTGTCCGGCCATCTTCAGCCGTTCAATCATATTGCTGGCGTTTTCTTTGCCCTTCAGCGGCCCAATCACTACGCGGTTCCAGCCGTTATTGGTGGTGATATGCGAGGCGAAGCCTTCAAACGCCAGCTGCGCGCGAACGGTCTCCGCCTGCTCTGCGCCTTTAAAGGACCCGCACTGGATCATCCAGCTGCGATCGTCTTTTTTCTCCGCGGTAGCGGTTTTAGGCGCTTCTTCAACGCGGGTTACCGGCGCGGCGGCCTGCGTTTTTGGCTGGGCGGTGCTGGTATGCGCCGGCGTTTGCAGCAGATCCTGATACGGCTGCTGATTCGATGCCGTTTGCTTCGGCTGCTGCTGTACCGGTTTGGCCTGCTCGACGGCCCGAGGCTGCGTACGCGGTTGCTGTACCTGCGTCTGGGCCTGCGCTAACTGCTGTTGCTGCACCTGCTGTTGCGCTAAACGCTGACGCTGTAGGGTTTGCTGGCGCTGCGCCGGGGTTTGTTCATTCCACGGCACCTCGGTCAGCTGCGTAGGCTGCTGACGCATATCAGCCTGCATTTGCGCTAACAGCTGGCGCTGCTCGTCCGTCAGCTGCTCCGGTTTCATGACTTCACCGCCTGCCGTGGGTTCCGTAGGCGCGCGGACGCCGGGCTGGCGACTCTCCAGCTCTTTAATATAGCGCCAGCGTTCTTCGGGCTTCGGCGGCAAGCCATTGCCCGCCGCCTGGCGATTCTGCAGCGCTTCAGCTTCTTCTTTCTTGTGGTGCGTGATGAAGTACAGTCCACCGATAAAGGCCACCAGCACCGCCGCGGCGATCGCCACCATAGCAGGTGAAACCGCCGAAAGGCCGCCTTGCTTGTTCCTTGAGCTTCGGGAGTTGCTCTTTTTGCGCCGCGAAGAAGCCGGTTGGCTGCGGCGTACATAATCTCGTTGTGCCACTATCGTTTCGCTGTCTTATTCGTTTTTCAGCCCGCCATGTTACTTAAGCGGCGGGCCTTTGACCAGAAGAGCAGGCCCGAAAGCCTGAAGATTATGTTCGGATTTTGCGCGTACTGCCGCGAACGATAAGCTCGCAGTCGAGCAATCGTGACCCGCTGCTGACGCTGTGGCCGTGCAGTTGATCCAGTAAAAGTAGCATCGCTTCGCGGCCAATATCAAAACGTGGTTGCGAGACCGTCGTCAATGGCGGATCGCAAAATTCAGACAAAGAGATGTTATCAAAACCAATAATAGACAGATCTTCAGGAACTTTCAGGCCGCGACGCTTCGCCAGCGATAATGCGCCCAGCGCCATGATATCGCTATGGCAGAAAATCGCCGTCGGTGGTTCCGGGAGCGTCAGCAACTGCTCCAGGGCGTTGGCGCCGGCTTCATAGGTAAAATTACCGCGGGCGATATAGTGCGGATCGACGGTTATTCCGCTCCGGCGTAGCGCCTGGACATAGCCCTGCAGGCGGTAATGGCATAACGGCATCTCTTCCGGACCGGCGATACAGCCAATGCGGCGATGCCCCAGTTCGTGCAGATAGTTAACGGCGTTGAACGCGGCGGTGAGGTTGTCGATATGCACCGTCGGCAGTTCCAGCTCGGGAGCGAATTCATTGGCCATGACCATCGGCGGCAGGTTGCGCTGTTCTTCTACGCCCGCATCGAAGGGCAGACGAGAGCCCAGCAGCAGCATGCCGTCGATCTGCTTGGTAATAATCAGGTCAATAAAGGTCTTTTCCTGACGATTCTGATGGGCGCAATCGCCAATCAGTACCAGATACTCTTGCTCCGCCGCGGTGACTTCAATGCCGCGAATAATCTCGCTAAAGAAGGGATCGCAGATATCCGGCACTATCACCAGAATGGTGCGCGACTCGTTGCGTTTCATGTTGCGCCCGAGCGATTGCGGTAAATAGCCGACTTCAAGCGCGGCCTGTTCAACCCGGTTGCGCGTGCTCTGCGAAACCTTATCCGGGTTCATTAACGCTCGGGATACGGTTGCCGTGGAGACGTTTGCCTTCTGGGCGACGTCTTTCATGGTGGCGGCAACGATCTGTTTTTTGGGCTTCACCTGTTTTCTCCTCGCTGGCTTGCGCAGACACATCCCTGGCGTTCTGACATCAGCCACATTTTTAACAGATAGTACATCCAGAGAGTTACAGAATTTTCATGAAAAACGTGATGGTGGTTGAATTTTTCGATCCGCCTCGCAACAGAAGCCTTAACCTTCAATAGGATCGACATCCAGAACCCATTTCACTTTTCGCGCTTCCGGCAGCGTGTTGATCAACGCCAGCGTCCCGCTGACGATATGCTGTAGCTGACTACGCGACGGATGCTGCAGGAGTATTTGCCAGCGCCAGCGGCCTCCGCGCTTTGGCGCCAGCGCCGGAACCGGACCGAGCACCCAGAGCTTGTTATCCGCCAACGGGCTGGCCTGCAATAAATTCCGCAACTGCTGTAAAAAGAGCGGCGCCTGCTGATTGTTATGGTCTTCGGCGCGAATCAGCACGTGGCTGGTCCACGGCGGCAGCTGCATGCTTTGCCGCTCCGCCAGCGCCTGCTCAGCAAACGCGTCGTATCCTTTATAGAGGAGCGTTTGCAGCAGCGGATGCTCAGGATGATGGGTCTGCAGGATCACCTCGCCCTGTTTGCCGGCACGGCCTGCGCGGCCCGATACCTGGGTATAAAGCTGAGCGAAGCGCTCCGCCGAGCGGAAATCGGCGGAGAACAGCGCACCGTCAACGTCCAGCAGGGAAACCAGGGTGACATCCGGGAAGTGGTGACCCTTAGCCAGCATCTGTGTGCCGATAAGAATGCGCGCGCCACCGCGATTAACATCGGCAAGATATTGCTCAAGCGCGCCTTTGCGGCTGGTGGTATCTCTGTCGATACGGGAAATCGGGATATCGGGGAACAGCGGTCCCAGCGCCTGTTCAAGCTGCTCAGTGCCCAAACCTACCGGCACCAGATGCGTAGAGCCGCAGGAGGGGCACTGGCGCGGGATCGGACGCTGGCTGTCGCAGTGGTGGCAGCGCAGATGATGCTGAGCCTGATGCAGCGTGTAGTAGCTGTCGCAGCGCGGGCACTCTGCTATCCAGCCGCAGTCGTGGCACAACAGCGCCGGCGCGAATCCGCGGCGGTTCAAAAACAGAATGACCTGGTTATCGGCCTGCAGATGCTGGCGCATGCGGCTAATCAGCGCCGGGGACAGCCCGGCCTGCAGCTGCTGGCCTTTTAAATCCAGGACATGCTGTTGAGCCGGCCGCGCATTTCCCGCGCGCCTGGTCAGCTTGAGCTGGCGATACTTGCCCTGGCGGACGTTATGAAGCGTTTCCAGCGCCGGGGTTGCCGTGCCCAGGATGATCGGGATTTGCTCGCTGTGGGCGCGCCAGACCGCCAGATCGCGCGCATGGTAGCGCCAGCCCTCCTGCTGTTTGTAAGAGCTGTCGTGCTCTTCATCGATCACGATTACCCCGAGGTCTTTAAAAGGGGTAAATAGCGACGAGCGGGTTCCGATCACAATCGCCGCTTCGCCGTTTTTGGCTTTTAGCCACGCGGAGAGGCGCTCGCTGTCGTTCAGCCCGGAGTGCAGGACCTCTACCGGGGCGTTAAAACGGTGGCGGAAACGGGCGATTGTCTGCGGCGTCAGGCCGATTTCCGGCACCATCACCAGCGCCTGGCGCCCCTGCGACAGCACGTTTTCAAGGACGCTCAGATAAACTTCCGTTTTGCCGGAGCCGGTGATCCCGGCCAGCAGCCAGGCGGAAAAACGGTCCGAGGCGCTATGAATCGCGCCAACGGCGGTGGCCTGTTCGGTATTAAGCCGCAGGCGCTCTCCGGGCACCGAGAAGCCTGTTCGCCAGTCGGTGATAGCGGGCGCTTCGCTGGCGAGTTCGGCAAGGCCTTTACCCCGCAGCGCCTGCAGCGCGGCATCGTTAAATTCCAGTTCGGCAACCTGATGGCGCCAGATTTTTCCCTGACGCAGCGCCGCCAGCGCCTGCTGCTGTTTGCGCGAGCGCTTAAGGCTGTTGATATCAACCGCTTGCCCCTGTTCGGTGGCAAACCAGTACCACATTGGCGCCGCGCTGGCGGGCTTCCCCTGGCGCAGCATGATCGGTAGCGCGTGAAACAGTACATCGCCGATGGGGTGGTGGTAATAGTCCGCCGCCCACAGCAGCAGCCGCCAGACCGAAGAGGAGAAGACCGGCTCGGCATCAAGAACTTCGGCCACCGGCTTGAGTTCGTCAAGCGGCAGCTCGCTGCGTTCGCTGACAGCCGTCACGATACCTATCCGCTCCTGCTTGCCGAACGGAACGCGCACGCGACAGCCCGCTTTGACCGGCATACCTTCAGGCAGCAAATAGTCAAAAGTGCGGGGCAGCGGAACGGGCAGGGCAACATGAGCGACGGGCATTTAATCTTCCTGACTTGAAATCTGGCGGGTTAGTATACACATTGTGATAAGGGCTCGCGGATCAGTTTGCATATGCTGGTCAAATTCTGTATGATTCGCCGCCTTTGATGTGCTTCGTGCAGCATCAAAATCTATTACCCGGTAGTGTAATCGCTCCGGGAATTATTAACATCGCGTGGTGTCTGGCGTTAGGGCTGGAAGAGCGACGCGGCCTTAACTGAGGTTCTCCCATGAAAAAAGATATTCATCCGAAATACGAAGAAGTTACTGCTTCCTGCTCTTGCGGTAACGTCATGAAAATCCGTTCTACCGTAGGTCACGACCTGAACCTCGACGTGTGCGGTAAATGCCACCCGTTCTACACTGGCAAACAGCGTGATGTTGCTACCGGTGGTCGTGTTGACCGCTTCAACAAGCGTTTCAGCGTACCGGGTACCAGCAAGTAATTTGCTGAAGAAGCCGCCTCAGGGCGGCTTTTTTGTCTCTGCTTTACAGAGGATAGCAGTATCGATTCAGACAGCTTTTATTCTCTTCTACCGCCTTCATCACGCTTCCCGCCGTCAGTTTTAACGAAGTGTTCATGGCCATTCCCGCGCTTTCCAGTCCCTTTGCCGTCCATTTATTACAGGTATTAAATATCCCGTAGCGGCCGTTTGCTGCGTAAAACTGGCTGTCGCCGTAGATCCCTTTTTTCAACGGTATCAGCTCCCCTCGTTCATTACGGGCAAAGCTGCGACCGATGTAGCGCAGCAGGCTATTATTCTGGCCCGGGGTAAGGCTTAATGCCGTCATTGCGCTTGCGGAAAAATAGCTTTCGGGCGCTCCTGAAAAGGCGACTACGTGCATTACCGCGCCGGATGACCAGAACATAGCCTGCAGCGTAAGTCGGGTGGTTATCTCCTGCGATTGATAAAAACCTTTATCGCCCCAGCCGATTTCATACCACTGTTCCCGCTGAGGAAAGCGTACGTTAAGCTGCGGCAGAATTTTGTTCACGTCATTGGCGGCCAGGATAATCCCGGTGTGCCAGCCGTGATTGACGATATAGATTTCTGGCCCGGACGACGGTTTTTCTGGCGTCGGTTTGATGGCCTGAGGATAGGTGGCGCAGCCGTAAAGCAGGAGGACTGTCCAGGCAACAAGCAGATTTTTCACGATCAATTACCTCGGGAACAGAGGCTAGTTTTTTCAACGGTTCCCAGCTGCGGCGCGTCAAATAGCGCCTGCGGCGAGATGACGGTTTCGTCCATCGGGATCGCCTGACCGTAACGCTCTCTGAGTCTGGCACGAACGAGCGGCGATCCGAGGTCGAACTCGCTCAGCTTTTGCAGCGGCGTGTAAACCACGGGCCCGATGGCTTCAAAGACGTAAGGTTTTTTATGACGGATCACCACCATACCGGTGTGGCTGTAAGCGGAATGGGTCGCCAGCTGAATGGCTTTGCTTTGCGATGAGCGGGAGATTTGAAAAACGATATCGCCGGTTTGCGGCACCCAGGCGTGCGCCGGAAAGGCCGACGCCAGGCTCAGCGCCAGTACGCAGTATTTCATGGCATAACATCCTTGTTATCCAACTAAAAAGAGCGGCTGGTTTACCCCGCCGCCCTGAGTGATTTTAGTATTCCCACGTATCCGGGTCGATGCCCAGTTCGCGCATAATCTCTTTTGCCGCTTCCGGGATTTCATCGCTGCGCTCTTTACGCAGGTCTTCATCGTTAGGCAACGGTTGACCGGTAAAGGCATGCAGGAACGCTTCGCACAGCAGTTCGCTGTTAGTCGCGTGACGCAGGTTGTTCACCTGACGACGCGTGCGTTCATCGGTGAGGATTTTTAACACCTTCAGAGGAATGGAAACCGTAATTTTTTTTACTTGTTCACTCTTCTTACCGTGCTCAGCGTATGGGCTGATATATTCGCCGCTCCATTCAGCCATGAGTTACCTTTAATCCTCTATTCATTAGTTAAGGGCCTGAACGTGGGTCCCGGCCATAATTGCGCGTAGTTTACCGTAGAGGGGCGCGTCTGACACCAAACAAGCCGCCACGGATGTGCGCTAATGCATATAATTTTAACGGCTATTTCCGGTTTGCTCAATCTATACGCAAAGAAGTTTAGATGTCCAGATGTATTGACGTCTATTATAACAATGATTACTCTGACACCTGACTTTTCACCGACTCAGCCAGGAACTCCCCAACATGACGCGTAAACAGGCCACCATCGCAGTGCGTAGCGGTTTAAATGACGACGAGCAGTACGGTTGCGTTGTCCCGCCCATTCATCTTTCCAGCACCTATAACTTCACCGGATTTAACGAACCGCGCGCCCACGACTACTCTCGTCGCGGTAATCCGACACGTGATGTTGTGCAGCGCGCGCTGGCGGAGTTGGAGGGCGGCGCAGGAGCGGTCCTGACGAATACCGGGATGTCGGCAATTCTGCTGGTGACTACCGTCTTCCTGAAACCGGGCGATCTGCTGGTGGCGCCTCACGACTGCTACGGCGGCAGCTACCGTCTGTTTGATAGCCTGGCGAAGCGTGGCTGCTATCGCGTGCTGTTTGTCGATCAGAATGACGAACAGGCGCTGCGCGCCGCACTGGCGGAAAAACCGAAGCTGGTTCTGGTCGAAAGCCCAAGTAATCCATTGCTGAGAGTTGTGGATATTGCGAAAATCTGCGGTCTGGCGCGTGAGGCTGGAGCGGTCAGCGTGGTTGATAACACCTTCCTGAGCCCGGCTTTGCAGAATCCGCTGGCGCTGGGCGCCGATCTGGTGTTGCATTCATGCACCAAATATTTGAACGGTCATTCTGATGTGGTGGCCGGGGTGGTTATCGCCAAAGATCCGGCGACCGTCACCGAACTGGCATGGTGGGCGAATAATATCGGCGTCACCGGCGGGGCGTTTGATAGCTATTTGCTGCTGCGCGGTTTACGTACGCTTTCTCCGCGTATGGAAGTGGCGCAGCGCAACGCGCTGGCGATTGTCGACTACCTGAAAACCCAGCCGCTGGTGAAAAAACTGTACCATCCGTCCCTGCCGGAAAACCAGGGGCATGAGATTGCGGCGCGTCAGCAAAAAGGCTTTGGGGCGATGTTAAGCTTCGAGCTGGATGGCGATGAGCAGACGCTGCGTCGTTTCCTGAGCGGGTTATCGCTATTTACGCTGGCGGAATCGCTGGGCGGTGTGGAAAGCCTGATTTCTCACGCCGCGACGATGACCCATGCGGGCATGGCGCCTGAAGCGCGTGCGGCCGCTGGGATCTCAGAAACGCTTCTGCGTATTTCGACCGGTATTGAAGATGGTGAAGATTTAATTGCCGACCTGGAAAATGGCTTCCGGGCAGCAAACGAGGAATAAACATGAGTGTGATTGCGCAGGCAGGGGCGAAGGGTCGTCAGCTGCACAAATTTGGTGGGAGTAGTTTAGCGGATGCGAAATGTTACCTGCGCGTCGCGGGTATCATGACGGAGTATTCGCAGGCGGGCGATATGATGGTCGTCTCCGCCGCCGGCAGTACCACCAACCAGTTGATCAGCTGGCTGAAGCTCAGCCAGACCGATCGCCTCTCTGCGCATCAGGTGCAACAATCGCTTCGTCGTTATCAGATGGAGCTGATTTCCGGATTGCTTGCTCCGGACGCTGCCGACGCGCTAATCGCCACGTTTATTCTGGATCTTGAACGCCTTGCCGGGCTGCTTGATGGCGGCGTAACGGACGCGGTCTATGCCGAAGTCGTCGGCCACGGCGAAATCTGGTCGGCCCGCCTGATGGCGGCGGTGTTGAATCACCTGGGCGTAGAAGCCGCCTGGCTGGATGCGCGTAGCTTTTTACGCGCCGAGCGCTCCCCACAGCCGCAGGTGGATGAAGGTTTATCCTACCCGCTTTTGCAGCAGCTGATAGCGCAGCATCCGAATAAACGCCTGGTTGTAACCGGCTTTATCTCGCGTAACAACGCCGGGGAAACCGTACTGCTCGGGCGTAACGGTTCCGACTATTCCGCCACCCAGATCGGCGCGCTGGCCGGGGCGTCCCGCGTCACTATCTGGAGCGACGTGGCCGGGGTCTACAGCGCGGATCCGCGCAAAGTGAAAGATGCCTGCCTGTTACCGCTGCTGCGTCTTGATGAAGCCAGCGAACTGGCCCGTCTGGCGGCTCCGGTACTGCACGCCCGTACGCTGCAGCCGGTTTCCGGCAGCGATATCGATTTACAATTACGCTGTAGCTACACCCCGGATCAGGGCTCTACGCGCATCGAACGCGTACTGGCTTCCGGTACCGGCGCGCGAATCGTTACCAGCCATGATGATGTCTGCCTGATTGAGTTCCAGGTGCCCGGCGGCCAGGATTTCAAACTGGCGCATAAAGAGCTGGACGCGATTTTAAAACGCGCTCAGCTGCGTCCACTGGCGGTTGGCGTACATGCCGACCGTAAGCTGCTGCAGTTCTGCTACACCTCTGAAGTCGCCGACAGCGCCCTGAAGCTGCTCGACGAAGCGGGGTTGCCGGGCGAGCTGCGCCTGCGTCAGAAGCTGGCGCTGGTGGCGATGGTCGGCGCTGGCGTGACCCGTAACCCGCTGCACTGCCACCGCTTCTGGCAGCAGCTAAAAGGCCAGCCGGTAGAGTTCACCTGGCAATCAGAAGAGGGGATTAGCCTGGTCGCGGTGCTGCGCGCCGGGCCGACAGAAAGCCTTATCCAGGGCCTGCATCAGTCGCTGTTCCGCGCGGAAAAACGCATTGGTCTGATACTGTTTGGTAAAGGCAACATTGGTTCCCGCTGGCTGGAGCTGTTTGCTCGCGAGCAGACCACGCTTTCCGCCCGCACCGGGTTTGAATTCATCCTTGCCGGCGTCGTGGATAGCCGCCGCAGTCTGCTCAATTATGAAGGGCTAGACGCCAGTCGCGCGCTGGCTTTCTTTAATGATGAGGCCGTTGAGCAGGATGAAGAGTCGCTGTTCCTGTGGATGCGCGCGCATCCGTATGATGATTTAGTGGTGCTGGATGTAACCGCCAGCGAGCAGCTGGCCGATCAGTACCTCGATTTTGCCAGCCATGGCTTCCACGTTATCAGCGCGAATAAGCTGGCTGGCGCCAGTAGCAGCAGTAAATATCGCCAGATCCACGATGCGTTCGAGAAAACCGGGCGCCACTGGCTGTACAACGCCACCGTCGGCGCCGGTCTGCCGGTCAACCATACGGTGCGCGATTTGATTGATAGCGGCGATACCATTTTGGCGCTGAGCGGTATTTTCTCCGGCACTCTCTCGTGGCTGTTCCTGCAGTTTGACGGCACCGTACCGTTTACTGATCTGGTCGATCAGGCCTGGCAGCAGGGGCTGACGGAACCGGACCCGCGCGTCGATCTTTCCGGGAAAGACGTCATGCGTAAGCTGGTGATCCTGGCACGAGAAGCGGGCTACGACATCGAGCCGGATCAGGTGCGCGTAGAATCGCTGGTGCCCGCCCACTGTGAAGAAGGTTCGGTGGATCACTTCTTCGAGAACGGTGAAGCGCTGAACGACCAGATGCTGCAGCGTCTGGAAGCGGCGCGCGAGATGGGGCTGGTGCTGCGCTACGTGGCGCGTTTTGACGCCAACGGTAAAGCTCGCGTCGGCGTGGAAGCGGTGCGCGAAGAGCACCCGCTGGCGGCGCTGCTGCCGTGTGATAACGTCTTTGCCATTGAGAGCCGCTGGTATCGCGATAACCCGCTGGTGATCCGCGGCCCGGGCGCTGGTCGCGATGTGACCGCCGGGGCGATACAGTCGGATATCAATCGTCTGGCGCAGCTGCTGTAAGCGTCGCGTTATACTCTTGAGCCAATGAGACCAGTATTTGCGTCACCCGCCCTGCTGAAAACAGGGCGCTTTGCGTGAACTCGGGTCTCTTTTCCAGCCAGGTTGTGAAGCGTCGGCTGGCCGCGAGGTCAGGGGGCGAGGCGTTCTCGTCCGGCGTTCCGGCAAGCTGGCAGACCATTTTTCGGTTCTCTCCCTGCGTCCAGAGCTGCCACGGATTTTGCCACCAGCCATGATGCGTTTTGCCCTGCAGCCGCCACGGTGCCGAACTGGCGGGGTTGTTTATCTCTTCCTCCACATACCACAGCTCTCCTTTCTGCTGGCGAAACAGAGGCGCCCAGGCAACGATCGCCGCGCCGCGTAAAAAACATTCATGAGCAATGATGTGCGTTTTTATCGCTGGAAAACGATGGCTGAGCAGCTTGAAATGACCGTGTGCGGCGATGACCGGGCGCAGAATGGCGCCGCGGGAATGACGCTTTGGCGCGGCGCTGCCGTACTGTATCCCATCGAATTGACTGCGCTGTAAAAAGCCCGCTTCGGTCTGAGAGATTCGCTGAACGATATCGCCCGCAATGCCCTGAGGCGCTTCTCTTCCCCGCCAGCGATAGCGTAGTGATGCGCCAACCGGAAAAGGCGTGAAGTTCGACGAAAGATGGAGAACATTGCCGCGTACGGCGTCGAAGCTGAGTAAGAGATAGAGTTTCTGCCCGGCCTCATGACCCTGAAACGGCACAATCAACGGTACGCTGCAGATATGCTGTGGGTACTCCATTACCGGGCTATGGTGATGTTTTGGCGTCCAGACTTTTTCACAGCGGCGGCACTGAAGCCGCTGGGTTCCCTTCGGGTTGTAGCCATAGCGAATTATATCTCGCCGATAACAGGCCGGGCAAAAATAGCCAGAGCGCCGGGCGTTATCCGTCAGATAGGCGGCCAGCCAGGGTCGGAACTCATCATCATTAAACAGCGGTGGATAGCTGCCGCAGGCTGCGCAGTACAGCGCGGGATAACCCAGCCGATAGTCCGGAAAACGGTAGTCGGCCGCAGAGGATAAACCCAGGTTACGGCAACCGTAGGTTTTACAGGCGTTAATGGTAAAAAGAGTCTCCACGAGCGGGCCAGCACCAACGATTTTTGCAGGTCGTTAATTTTGCCCTGCTCAGGTTGCATACAAATGTGAATACTCTCACATAAAAAAGTCTTTCAGAACGTAACTTAGCGCTTCTTGACCTCTCTGAAAGGAACTCCGATGAAATTAAAAACAATGAGCGCCGCCCTCCTGCTGACTTTGCCTTTCTGGGCCTGCGCCAAAGATGTCACCCTCATTTACACCAACGATCTCCATGCCCACGTCGAACCCTATAAAGTGCCGTGGATTGCCGACGGTAAACGGGACATCGGCGGCTGGGCGAATATCACCACGATGGTTAAGCAGGAAAAGGCGAAAAATAGCGCGACCTGGTTTTTTGATGCCGGCGACTATTTTACCGGACCCTATATCAGCAGCCTGACAAAGGGCAAGGCAATTATCGATATCATGAACACCATGCCCTACGATGCGGCGACGATAGGTAACCATGAGTTCGATCACGGCTGGGACAATACGCTGCTCCAGCTTAGCCAGGCGAAATTCCCGATTGTGCAGGGCAACATTTTTTATCAGAACAGCGATAAAGCGTTCTGGGATAAGCCCTATACCATTATCGAAAAAGAGGGCGTGAAAATCGGCGTGATCGGCCTGCACGGCGTTTTTGCCTTTGACGATACGGTATCCGCCGCAACGCGGGTGGGTATCGAAGCGCGCGACGAGGTGAAATGGTTACAGCACTATATCGATGAACTGAAAGGTAAAGTGGATCTGACCGTAGCTCTGATTCACGAAGGCGTCCCGGCACGCCAGTCGAGTCAGGGGGGGACCGATGTACGGCGTGCGCTGGATAAAGATATTCAGACCGCAAGCCAGGTCAACGGGCTGGACATTTTGATTACCGGCCATGCCCATGTCGGCACGCCGGAACCGATTAAAGTCGGTAATACGTTAATTCTTTCTACCGATAGCGGCGGCATCGACGTAGGGAAACTGGTGCTGGATTATCAGGAAAAACCGCATCAGTTCACCGTGAAGAACTTCGAGCTGAAGACTATCTATGCCGATGAGTGGAAACCTGACCCGCAGACGCAGCAGGTCATCGACGGCTGGAATAAAAAGCTGGATCGCGTGGTGCAGCAGGTTATTGCTCAAGCGCCGGTCGAGCTTACTCGCGCTTATGGCGTCTCTTCACCGCTGGGCAACCTTGCCGCGGATGCCTTGATGCAGGCGGCAGGTAAGGAGACGCAGCTGGCGTTAACTAACTCAGGCGGTATTCGTAATGAAATTCCCGCCGGGGCAGTGAGCATGGGAGCCGTTATCAGTACCTTCCCGTTCCCTAACGAGCTGGTCACCATGGATTTAACCGGGAAGCAGCTACGTAGCCTGATGGAGCATGGCGCGGGATTAAGCAACGGCGTGCTGCAGGTCTCCAGAGGCCTGGAAATGAACTACGACAGCAGTAAACCGGTGGGCCAGCGCGTCGTATCGTTTTTGCTCAATGGTCAGCCGATTGAAGATGCCACGGTTTATCATATTGCCACCAACAGCTTCCTTGCCGATGGCGGCGATGGTTTTGCCGCGTTTACCCAAGGGCAAGCGCGTAATACTTCCGGCGGCTACTACGTTTCAAATGCGGTAGTGGACTACTTCAAAGCCGGAAATAAGGTGACGGACGAGCAGCTTAACGACATGCGTGTCGTCGATGTGAAGAAATAGTCGTTTCAGGCCGGGCGGTTAGTCCGGCCTGCCGATCGCTGCGCTGCGAAAACTTCTTTAGCGGCAAACAGGCCATTCAGGGCCGCCGGGAATCCGGCATAGACCGCCATTTGCATGATAACTTCCGTCATCTCTTCTTGCGTCAGACCGACATTTAATCCGGCGGCGATATGCACTTTTAGCTGCGGCGCGGCGTTGCCGAGAGCCGTAAGCGCCGCGATGGTCGCGATTTCCCGGCTGCGTAAATCGAGCCCTGGCCTGGCGTAAATATCGCCGAAGGGAAACTCAATCAGATAGCGGGCGAAATCGGGGGCAATATCCTTCAGGCTATTGACGACGGCATCGCCCCCCTTGCCATCCACGCGCTGTAGCATTTCTTGTCCGATAGTAAAACGTTCGCTGGTCATCGCTTTTTCCTCAGTGTGATTGTGCATAGCGATGAAGGTTAGGGAAGTTTACCGGGCTTGAGTAATACCCTTTTCGTGATACCTTTTCAGTATGACAAATTCACGTTTACAGAATCTGGATATTCGCCTGCTGCGCTACTTCGCCGTGGTTGCGGAGGAAAACAACATCAGCCGGGCGGCGCAGCGGCTATTTATTTCGCAGCCGCCGCTGAGCCGTCATATCCGCCATCTCGAGGCGCAGCTGGGGCTGACGTTATTTTTGCGCCATACCAAAGGCCTGATTCTTACCGAAGAGGGAAGGCGAGTGCTGGACATGATCCGGCCGCTGCTGGCGCTTCAGGAACGCACTCTGGCAGCGCTGAGCCAGCTCTCGGCACACTCGCAGCAGCCTCTTCGTCTGGGCCTGACGACCGCTTTTGAACAAGGAGTTTTCGCCGCCGCAGAAGCTGCTTTGGGCGAACATAACCGCGCTTTGCATATTACCCGTCAGCCCTCGCCGGCGCTGGCTCAGCGGGTGCGCAAGGGTACACTCGATGCGGCGCTGATCGCCCTGCCGCTGAATACCGATGGCCTTCACCTGCGCGCTTTATCGTATTATGAACCGCTCATCGCGGCCCTACCGGCAGCCTGGCCAGAGGTCGGTCAGGCGGATCTGGCGTTAAGCGCGCTCAATCACCGGCCGCTGTTTTGGTTTAAACGCGAGCGTAATCCCGATTTTTTTGACTATACGCGACGCATTTTTGACCGGGCTGGCTATACGCCCGCCTACGTGGAGGAGCCCGCCGAGCACGATGTTCTGCTGGCGCGGATTGCGCGTGGGGAAGGGATGATTTTACTGCCGGCATCCTTTTCTGCTATTCAGCGTCAGGGTGTGGTTTTCTGTCCTCTTCAGGATGCCAGTCAGCAGCTTCCGCTCAGGCTGGGCGTGGTCACGATGCCGGCAAATAAGATGTTGTTGGAAGAGTTGACCGCAGTACTTGAAAAATCATTGCCTTAGTAAAGAGGAGATGAATTAATTTCATCCAGGCTGAATATTCCTCACTGTTTACGCTGATTTTTCTATTGACGCCAGTGTCCTTTTCCGTCATTTTTACATCTGGACGTCTAAACGTATAGAAGTTCGCGATACAACAAACAATAAAATGCGATTGATGAGGTAAGGTATGAGCTTTTTTCACGCCAATCAGCGGGAAGCCCTGAATCAGAGCCTGGCGGAAGTACAGGGCCAGATTAACGTCTCCTTTGAATTCTTTCCGCCGCGCACCAGTGAAATGGAGCAAACCCTCTGGAAATCCATCGATCGCCTCAGCATCCTGAAGCCGAAGTTTGTCTCCGTAACCTACGGCGCCAACTCCGGTGAACGTGACCGTACCCATAGCATTATCAAAGGTATTAAGGAGCGTACCGGACTTGAGGCCGCGCCGCATCTGACCTGTATCGACGCCAGCCGTGATGAGCTGCGTACCATTGCCAAAGATTACTGGGATAGCGGGATCCGCCATATTGTTGCGCTGCGCGGCGACTTGCCGCCGGGCAGCGGAAAGCCGGATATGTATGCCGCTGACCTGGTGACTCTGCTGAAAGAGGTCGGGGATTTTGATATTTCCGTCGCGGCTTATCCGGAGGTTCATCCCGAAGCTAAAAGCGCGCAGGCAGACTTGCTCAACCTGAAGCGTAAAGTCGAAGCCGGAGCAAACCGCGCGATTACCCAGTTCTTCTTCGATGTGGAAAGCTACCTGCGTTTCCGCGACCGCTGCGTCTCCGCGGGTATCGATGTCGAAATCATTCCGGGTATTCTGCCGGTCTCTAACTTTAAGCAGGCGAAAAAATTTGCCGACATGACCAACGTGCGTATCCCGACGTGGATGGCGAAAATGTTTGAAGGTCTGGACAATGACCCCGAAACCCGCCAGCTGGTAGGGGCGAATATCGCAATGGATATGGTGAAGATTTTAAGTCGTGAAGGGGTGAAAGATTTCCACTTCTATACCCTGAACCGCGCGGAAATGAGCTACGCGATTTGCCACACGCTGGGCGTGCGTCCGGCGTAAACAAGATTCAGTTTCCTCCCCTTATCTTCCTTCTTTTCTCTGCGGTGCCGAAAACGCATTCGACGCCGCTGCTTTTGGTTTATCGTCCCGCCAGCAAAGCGAGTATAGTGCCCGCAAAATATTCATGATGGTTGGATGATGATTATGGCAGGGAAAAATAGCCCGTTGGCCTTCGGCGGCCTGATTGTGCTGACGCTTATCTGGAGCTACAGCTGGATTGCGATGAAGCAGGTGACGCTCTATATCGGCGCGTTCGATTTTACCGCGCTGCGCTGTATTTTGGGGGCGGCTTTGCTGTTTATCGTTTTGCTGCTGCGCGGTCGCGGAATGCGGCCCACGCCATTTGGCTACACGCTGGCGATTGCCCTGCTGCAGACCTGCGGGATGGTTGGGCTTGCCCAGTGGGCGCTGGTCAGCGGCGGGGCCGGGAAGGTTGCAGTTCTAAGCTACACCATGCCGTTTTGGGTGGTCATGATGGCGGCGCTATTTTTAGGCGAACGCATGCGGCGGCTGCAGTATGCCGCGATAGGCGTGGCGGCGCTGGGTTTATTGCTGGTGCTGCAGCCGTGGCAGCTCGATTTTTCGTCGATGAAAAGCGCCCTGCTGGCAATCCTCTCTGGCATAAGCTGGGGGGCCAGCGCGATTGTGGTTAAGCGGATGTATGCCCGCTATCCGCGCGTGGATTTACTGGCCTTGACCAGCTGGCAAATGCTGTATGGCGCGCTGGTGATGAGCGCCGTCGCCTGGCTGGTACCGCAGCGCAGCATTGACTGGCAGCCTGGGGTTTTTTGGGCGTTGGGATATAGCGCGATTCTGGCCACGGCGCTGGCCTGGTGCCTCTGGTTATTTGTGTTACGTAATTTGCCCGCCAGCGTCGCGGGGCTGAGCACCCTGGCGGTCCCGGTCTGCGGAGTCCTGTTTTCATGGTGGCTCTTAGGGGAAAACCCGGGTCCGGTTGAAGGCGCCGGTATTGTGCTGATTGTCCTCGCGCTGACCCTAATCAGCCTCAAGAAGCGTGACGCTCGGGGGCAGGACGCATAAGTATTATCAACGCAAAACGCTCAATTACCCCTATGCGGACGCCGGGCCATCAGAAGCGATTTCAGCCAGCAGTAGCTGTACGTTTTGCCTGTCCATCAGAGAGAGAATATCGGCGGAAAGACCGGACTGGCAAACGGCGAAGTCAAGGTCTGCCAGACGGCCGTAACCCGCAAGAAACGTTTGGCCAAATTTCGTTTTGTCCGCCAGCAGGATTTTCTGTCTTCCGGCCCGCATCAGCGTTTGCTTGACGTGCGCGCCGGCCATGGTTGCTACCGTCAGCTCGCCCTCGTCGTTGATTCCCTGAGTGCCAAGGAAGACCTTGTCGGCATGGATGTTATGAAAGAAGTCGGCGGTACTGAAAGAAATCATTCCCTGAGCCTCCTCGTCATATTCGCCAGGCGCTACGATCAATTTAATATTTTTACGCCCTTTCAGCAGATTAACGACCGGGAAGGAATTGGTTATCACCATGATTCTTTTATCTAAAATAAACTGAGCGAGCGCCAGCGGCGTGGCGCCGCAGTCGATAATAAGGGTATCGCCATCTTCAATCAGTTCGGCGGCTTTCTGGCCTATGAGATGCTTATCATCATCCATTTGAATCGAGTTCAGCAGAAAGCTGTGACCGGCGCTGGCGCCGCTGGTCAAATAGGCTCCGCCGTAGGTCGTTTTAACAATACCTTGTTTTTCAAAGAAGGAGAGGTCGCGACGGATGGTCATTTTAGTGACAGCGAACTTTGCGGCGAGCTCATTGACGACGACTTTTTTGTCCTGCTGCAGAATAGCGTAAATGCTCATTCTTCGATCTGATGACTGCATATCTACGACTCACCCAAAGGAAAATCGCACTATAAAATACATCGTTTTGGCGGGCAATGGCGGGTGAAAAGAAGATACCCGCCTGCTGGCGGGTATGTCGGGAGGGGTTATTCCCACTCTTGCAGGAAGCGTTGACCGTACTGGTCGGCAACCAGAAGCGCGGCATAAACCTGATCCGGCGTTGCGCCGCCGGGCATATTATGGATGGTTTCGCCTTCTGCGCAGGCGGCTTCCGCTACGGTACGCATTTTGCCTGGGATATCGGCTTTAATATCCAGCTGCGCCAGGGTGATAGGCAGCCCGACGCTATGGCACAGCGCCGCTACGGTTTCGATCTCTTCTACCGGCGCGTTTTCCAGTACCAGCTGCGTGAGCGTACCGAAAGCTACTTTTTCACCATGATAGTAGTGGTGAGCATCCGGGATCGCGGTCAGGCCGTTGTGGATAGCGTGCGCAGCCGCCAGGCCGCCGCTTTCAAAGCCGACGCCGCTCAGGTAGGTGTTGGCTTCAATCACCCGCTCCAGCGCTGGCGTCACAACGTGCTGCTCTGCCGCCAGCATCGCTTTTTCACCTTCTTCAATCAGCGTGTTGTAGCACAGTTCAGCCAGCGCCAGCGCTGCCTGAGTACATTTGCCGCCCGCCATGGTGGTGGCGCCGCTGCGAGAGCAGGCACGCGCTTCAAACCAGGTCGCCAGCGCGTCGCCGATACCGGCCGCCAGCAGGCGCGCCGGGGCTCCGGCAACGATTTGCGTATCGACAATGACCATGTTCGGGTTGCGCGGCAGCATCAGGTAGCTATCAAACTCGCCGTCATCGGTATAGATGACAGAGAGCGCGCTGCAGGGGGCATCGGTGGAGGCAATCGTCGGGGCAATCACCACCGGCAGATTCATAAAGTGTGCTAATGCTTTTGCGGTATCCAGCGTCTTGCCGCCGCCGATACCCAGCACGGCTGTGCAGCGGGCGGAACCGGCAATATCACGCAAGCGGTTGATTTCATTGTGTGAGCATTCGCCGCCAAACGGCGCGATTTCGCCAACCAGATCGGCATCCGCCAGGCTTTTACGCAGTTTTTCTTCGGCAAAACCGAGTACAAATTTATCGCCAACGATGAGCCAGCGCTCAGCCAGCGGTTTGAGGTATCCGCCAAGGCGAGAAATTGCGTCCGCGCCCTGAATGTACTTACCGGGTGATTGAATAATGCGATCCATTTCTATTCCTCCTGGATGACCGGGATGCCGCCTCCTGGGGCGGTCCGCCGATCGGGTTACAGGTTCAGAGTTCCAAAAGCGTTATTCCAGTCCTGCTCAAACTTCTCAATGGCTGACTCTACCGCAGGGGTGCCGAGCATTTGTTGCGCTACATCTAACGGCAGGGTAATAGCTTCGCAACCGGCTAACAGGCAATCCAGAGCCTGGCGTGGCGTCTTAAAGCTGGCGGCCAGCACTTTGCTTTCCGGCGCATGCAGCTCCAGCAGAGATTGCAGCTCCTGGACCATGCGGATGCCGTCGCCGCCCTGGGCGTCGACGCGGTTTACGTAAGGTGCAACGTATTTTGCTCCGGCCAGCGCAGCCAGCAGGCCCTGAGATGCGCTATAGACCGCCGTACCAAGCGTGGGGATACCTTCTTTTTTCAACAGTTTGATCGCAGCGAGGCCTTCGGCAGTCACCGGAATTTTTACCACGATACCGGGAACGGCGTTGCTCAGGCGCTTGGCTTCTTCCACCATGCCCTGCGCGTCGCGGCTCATGGTCTGGGCGAACAAAATACCTTCCGGGCCGACGGCTTTTTGCAGGCGCGGCAGAACATCCCAAACCGGCGTTTTGCCTGCGGCGATAATGCTCGGGTTAGTGGTCACGCCTGCCAGCGGGTAAATACGGGCCAGGCGTTCAACTTCTGCTACGTTTGCGGTGTCCAGATAGAGTTCCATATTGCTTTCCTCAGTGCTTAATTCGTGGTGTCGTTGAGGTAAGAATACGGCTTTCACTCGAAGGGTCGCCAGATGACAAATTTGCCAAAAACTGGATAAATGTACGCATTACGACTAAGGGTGATTTAGATCACATTTATCTCGAGAGCAGGATCAACAGTGGGATAAAACTACGTACAAAAGTCAGGTTTAACACACAAAAATCTAGTTTTCCGGCGAAGCGGTTTTTTCCGTCAACTGGCTATGATACTGACGGCGATACTCTGACGGCGAGCGTTCGGTGTTTTTGCGGAACAGGCGGCAGAAGTAGTTGCTGTCGGCAAAACCGCAGGCATGAGCGATATCTTTCACTTTCATATCGTGGCCTTTTAACAGCATTCTGGCCTGTTCCAGGCGAATATGATTCAGGTATTCGTTAAACCCCATTGGCCCGCATTTCTGGAACAGATGGGAAAGATAGTTAGGCGAGAGATAAAACGCTTGCGCCACCGACTCCCGGGTTAACGGGTCGGCAAAGTGGGCATCAATATGCTTACGAATCGCTTCAAACAGCGCCTGGCTGCGCGATGACGTTTGCACCTGACTGCCCAGCAGATCGGCGCAGTGGCTGAGCAGGCTGGTGACGATACAGCGGGCCGTGTGCTGTTCCTGCGGCTGCATCTGCATTTCATTTAGCGCCTGCAGAAGAAAAGAGCCGACCCGGGGGCCGCGGCGCGGAACCTGCTGTTTATCCAGCACGCTAAGCGCGCCGCCGTCCCAGCGGCGCAGGGCGAATTCCAGCTGTTGTTTACCGAACAAGATGGTTAACAGCGTGGAGGGCACCAGCCATTGAGGAGCGTTCCATCCACCAGCCGGAATATAGAGCACATCGTGCGGCATGAGCCGGGCGCAATCGGCTTTAATCGCCGGATCCTGAAGCTGACCCTCAAGCATGATTTCGAGGCGCGGAAAATCGACGCATAGCGCTTTTTCAGAAGCCGGTCTGGACTCTGTGGAAAAATGGACTTTGCCGATTACCGCCTGACCTTTAATAAAAGAATCAATAACCTGATTGATGCCGTTATCCATTATCGCTCCGCAAAACATGCTTTATCTGCATCATACCGAACATCGTGGAAAAGGCAGAATACCAGAGGGTGGCATAAGATACTCCATCGAAGCAGGATTATTCTTCGGCTCTGTCTGTTTTTATATTTTTGCAATCATGTGCTTACAAGTTATTTCTGCGTACGGCGGATTGCTTCTGGCGGCATCACATATCAGGATTTTTCATTACTTAACATGGGAGTGAGCGAGGGGAATATCTTGTCGACAATCAGCTTACGGAAAGAGAGCTGGCTTAACCAGGAGGTTAGTCCAGTCTCTTTTCTTTATTGCCTGGTCAGTGACTGATTGAGGCCAGATTGTACTTCCATAAGCTCATTTTTGGCTTCTTGTAGCTTCTTCTCTTTTTTTCTGATTTTTTCTGGATCGCCTGAAGCCTGGGCGTGGCGTAGTTCTTCCATGCGCTCGCGGACCTTACTCTCCTTGTCTGCAACCTTCTCTTGCCACTCAGAAGTAAGTTTACCGTCTGTGCAGTAGCGTTGTACTTTTGTCAGCGCGCTTTCCAGCCCCCTGATTCTATGTATATTTCCGTAAGCTTTGGCATACTCCAGCTGTTTTTGAATTTGATATTCTTTTTGCGCACAACCAGACCATTTATCGGATGCAGTGGCTGCGGCAGAAACAAAAGGGCTAAGTAATATAAAACAGGTAAGTGATTTAATTATAAACTTCATGATAAGTCCTTTATCAATTTAAACAGTAAGGGCGAGAGTTTTGTAGTTATTTAATATTGAATGTTATTTGAGAAAAGAGACCCGGTCAATAACCATTGACCAGGATTTCTCTTATAATTATATGATGTAAGGTTAATTGTTAAATTTATGATTTATAATCAAAAATATAAAATACAACAATCCCGTTGAGTTGCGTGTGAGTACCTCGCTGGTAAAATATAAAGTAAAAGGTGCGCGGACATTCAGATGATGGTTTTAATAAATCACTCACTTTATTTTTTTAGAAATATTGATATCTATGAGGTTTATTTGTTTGTCGATGTTTTGCCCTTTTGCAAGAAAACGCACAACCACTATTGATGGATAAATTAGGCCATAGGTTTTTTCATGATATCTGCTGTTTTTTTATCTGGCCACTGAAAACCCATCTGCTAAAACAGATCTCAGGGATTATTTTCTGACCAAAGCGGCTGCTTTTCGGCGCAATGGGTATCCCGAAAAGGGGAAGTCAGGGTATGAAAGTGTGTTGCATAATATTAATGTTATGTTATACCGTAACATATTATTGCTAACCTAAACTCAGGAGAGAGTGATGACCCGAAAGATTTCCGCGCTTATGCTTGGTATGAGCCTGGTCCTGGCGAGCAGCCAGGCTGTTGCCCACGGCCACCATAGTCATGGCCCGGCGCTGACCGAAGCAGAGCAAAAGGCGAGTGAAGGCATTTTTGCCGACCAGGATGTAAAGGACAGGGCGCTGAGCGACTGGGACGGTATCTGGCAGTCGGTAAATCCCTATCTGCTGAACGGCGATTTAGATGCCGTGCTGGAGCAGAAGGCCAAAAAAGCCGGTAAAAGCGTGGCGGAATATCGGGAATACTATAAGAAGGGCTATGCCACCGATGTGGACCAGATTGGTATCGAAGATAACGTCATGGAGTTTCACATCGGAAAAACCGTGAATACCTGTAAGTACGCCTATTCCGGTTACAAAATCCTGACCTACGCATCCGGTAAAAAAGGCGTGCGCTACCTCTTTGAATGCCAGCAGGCGGAATCAAAAGCGCCAAAGTTCGTCCAGTTTAGCGATCACACCATTGCGCCGCGCAAATCCCAACATTTCCATATCTTTATGGGCAATGAGTCGCAGGAAGCGCTGCTGAAAGAGATGGATAACTGGCCGACCTACTACCCTTACGCGCTGCATAAAGAGCAGATTGTCGACGAAATGCTGCATCACTAATAAAAATCCCCGGTAAACGCGATGCTTACCGGGGCCGAGGTTTTTAACCCGGCTCGCGCTACGCACGCTTAGCCGGGCTACAGGTTTCTCAAGGCGAATTAGCCGGTGTTACGCATACCAGCCGCAACGCCTGCGATGGTGACCATCAGCGCTTGTTCAACGCGCGGATCCGGTTTTTCACCTTTCTCTTCCGCCAGGCGTGAACGATGCAGCAGTTCGGCCTGGAGTACGTTAAGCGGGTCGGTATAGATATTACGCAGCTGGATGGACTCCGCGATCCACGGCAGGTCGGCCATCAGGTGGGAATCGTTGGCGATGGCCAGCACCACGTTGATGTCAGCAGACAGCAGTTCGCGCAGCTCTTCTCCCAGCTTCCACAGTTCGGGCTTCACCAGACGCTGATCGTAATATTCCGCCAGCCACAGATCGGCTTTTGAATAGACCATCTCCAGCATGCCGAGACGAGTAGAGAAGAACGGCCAGTCGCGGCACATGCTCTCCAGCTCGCTCTGCTTGCCGCCTTCGACGACTTTTTGCAGCGCAGCGCCGGCACCCAGCCAGGCTGGCAGCATCAGGCGGTTTTGCGTCCATGCGAAGATCCACGGAATGGCGCGCAGCGACTCGACGCCGCCGGTCGGGCGACGTTTGGCCGGGCGCGAGCCCAGCGGCAGTTTACCCAGCTCCTGCTCCGGCGTAGCGGAACGGAAGTAAGGAACGAAATCTTTATTTTCACGCACGTAGCCGCGGTACATCTCGCAGGAGACGTCGGACAGCTCGGCCATAATGTCGCGCCATTGCGCTTTTGGCTCTGGCGGCGGCAGCAGGTTGGCTTCCAGAATCGCGCTGGTGTAGAGCGACAGGCTGCTGATGGTGACTTCCGGCAGACCGTATTTAAAGCGGATCATCTCGCCCTGTTCGGTGACGCGCAGGCCGCCTTTCAGGCTTCCCGGAGGCTGAGAGAGCAGGGCCGCGTGCGCCGGCGCGCCGCCGCGACCGATAGAACCACCGCGGCCGTGGAACAGCGTCAGCTCAATGCCGGCCTTTTCACAGGTTTTAATTAACGCGTCCTGCGCCTGGTACTGCGCCCAGGAGGCGGCCATTACGCCCGCATCTTTCGCCGAGTCGGAATAGCCGATCATGACCATCTGCTTGCCCTGGATAAAGCCGCGATACCAGTCGATATTCAGCAGTTGGGTCATAACGTCGTCGGCGTTATTCAGGTCGTCCAGGGTTTCGAACAGCGGAGCGACCGGCAGCGCAAAGCCGATACCGGCTTCTTTCAGCAGCAGATGTACTGCCAGGACGTCTGACGGCGTTTTGGCCATCGAAATCACATAGGCTGCAATAGAGCCTCGCGGCGCTTCGGAGATGACTTTGCAGGTCTCAAGCACTTCGCGGGTTTCTTCGCTCGGCTCCCACTGACGCGGCAGCAGAGGACGTTTGGAATTCAGTTCGCGGATCAGGAAGGCCTGTTTGTCAGCTTCTGACCAGCTTTCATAGTCGCCGATGCCGAGGTAGCGGGTCATCTCGCCCAGCGCTTCGGTGTGACGGGTGCTTTCCTGACGGATATCGATACGCACCAGCGGTACGCCAAAGGCTTTTACGCGGCGCAGGGTATCGAGCAGCTCGCCGTTGGCGATAATTCCCATACCGCAGGCCTGGAGCGACTGGTAACAGGCGTAGAGCGGTTCCCATAGCTGCTCGTTTTGCGTGATAAGGCCCGCCGGTTTCGGCAGCTTCTGCCCCTTCAGGCGCGCTTCCAGCCAGGCCTGCGTCTCCATCAGCTGCGTGCGCAGTTTTTTCATCAGGTAACGATAGGGTTCCTGCGCGCCTTCCGCGCCTGCCAGTTCACGAAGCTCGTCGGTACACTCGACCATTGACAGCTCGGAAATCAGCAGCTGCACGTCTTTCAGGAACAGATCGGTGGCTTTCCAGCGGCTGAGCAGCAGGACGTGGCGGGTAATGTCGGCGGTTACGTTCGGGTTGCCGTCGCGGTCACCGCCCATCCACGAGGTAAAGCGGACCGGGACAAAATCTACCGGCAGCCGATAGTTGAGGTTATCTTCCAGCTGCTCATTCAGCTCACGCAGGTAGTTTGGTACACCTTCCCACAGGCTATTTTCGACAACCGCGAAGCCCCATTTGGCTTCATCCACCGGGGTAGGGCGATGCTTACGGATTTCATCGGTATGCCAGGACTGGGCAATCAGTTGGCGAAGACGGCGCATGACCTGGTGGCGCTCATAGTCAGCAATATCGTTATTATCGAGCAGCTTCAGGCAGTTGTTGATCTCGCCCATCTTGTGGATCAGCGTACGACGCGTGATTTCTGTCGGGTGCGCGGTCAGCACCAGTTCCAGCGACAGGGATTCAACGGCTTGTTTAATAATCGTTTCGTTGAGATTCGGTTGCTCTTTGAGCTTTCTCAGGGTGCGGGCAATCACTTCAGGATTACTGGCCGCTTCGCCTTTTGGCGAAATGCTGTGGTATTGCTCAGCGGTATTAGCCAGGTTCAGAAACTGGCTAAAGGCGCGCGCCACCGGCAGCAGCTCGTCGTTGGACAAGTTTTGCAGCGTGGTGAGCAGCTCCTGGCGGTTGGCTTCATTGCCAGCGCGAGAAGATTTGGACAACTTACGGATAGTTTCGACACGATCAAGAATGTTTTCTCCTAGCGCATCCTTGATGGTGTCGCCCAGCACCTTACCGAGCATACTGACATTACTACGCAAAGCGGAATATTGTTCGTTCATGTTACCCCAGACACCCCATCTCATTTTATTTTGTTATATCCGGCGCTCGAAAATTTGAGCAGTGGATAAGCAACCGTCTTTTATAAAGCCACGTAAAACCCCCCGCGTCAATTGTTGCGAAATCGCTTCAGCAAACGAATAAATAGCGGCAATTTGCGAAATTTAACTCAGAGGTCGCTTGATAAGTGTTGCTTATGAAAACGTGATAATTGTCACCCTCTCGTGCGGAAAAAAATCACCAGAGGGCGCGCGTTTTAATGCCAGCAGAAATGGTGGACCACCTGGGTAATGAGCTCGCGGGTTGGCTTAATAAAGCGCGTTTCCAGATACTCATCCGGCTGGTGGGCCTGGTTAATCGAGCCCGGGCCTAATACCAGCGTCGGACAGAGGGTCTGAATAAACGGCGCTTCGGTGCAGTAGTTGACCACGTCGGTCTGCGCGCCGAGCAGTTTTTCGACTACCTCAACCAGCTTATGGTCCGGTGGGCATTCGTAGCCAGGGATCGGCGGATGCAGTTCAGCAACGGTCAGGCGACCTGGCCAACGCTCACTCACCGGTGCCAGCGCCTCGTTCAGCAGCCCGTTAAGATCGTTGAGGGTCATTCCGGGCAGCGGGCGAATATCCATATGCAGTTCGCAACAGGCGCAAATGCGGTTGGAGGCATCGCCGCCGTGAATGGCCCCAAGGTTAAGTGTGGGATACGGGACGGTAAATGCGGCGTAGTGATAACGCTCTTTCAGGTCATCGCGCAGCTGCATGATGCGGCCGATGGCATCGTGCATTAGCTCAATGGCGTTGACGCCGCGTGCCGGGTCGCTGGAGTGGCCAGACTGCCCCTGAACGCGAACGGCAGTAGAGATATGGCCTTTGTGCGCGCGTACCGGCTGCAGCGAAGTCGGTTCGCCGATAATGGCGCAGTCCGGCCGCAGTTGGGTCGTTTCGGCGAAATAGCGCGCGCCGGCCATGCTGGTCTCTTCATCGGCCGTCGCCAGAATATAGAGCGGCTTTTTCAGTTTAGCCACATCGACGTCGCGCAGGGCATCGAGAATAAAGGCGAAGAAGCCTTTCATATCCGCAGTGCCCAGGCCGTATAGCTTATTGTCGTGCTCGGTCAGGGTAAAAGGATCGCGAGTCCAGCGGCCATCATCAAACGGGACGGTATCGGTGTGCCCGGCAAGCAGCAGGCCGCCTGCGCCGTGGCCGGTACTCGCCAGCAGGTTGAATTTATTACGCGTATCCGGCACCGGCTGAACTTCAACATTAAAGCCGATATCACGGAACCAGCCCGCCAGTAAATTGATTAAAGACTCATTGCTTTGATCCAGCGCCTCTTCGGTTGCGCTGATGGAAGGTGTGGCGATCAGCGCGCGGTAAATCTCGATAAAGGGCGGTAAATTGTTTTTCATTGTTGACACACCTCGGGTCGTGATAGTATCAATATTCATGCATTATTTGTGAATAAAAATACATTATCGTTGAGCGTAAGGAAACCCATCGAACGTAAGGATGATGCGCTTACGGCTCAACAGGGTGGGGAAGGCAACGGTCTTCCAGGGCAAATATACGTAAGCAAGAAGGTGAAGAGCCCCAATGTTGAACACGCTGATTGTGGGCGCCAGCGGTTATGCCGGCGCAGAGCTAGTGGCCTATGTAAATCGCCATCCTCATATGACCATAACCGCTTTGACGGTCTCCGCGCAAAGCAATGATGCGGGAAAATTAGTTTCCGATTTGCATCCGCAACTGAAAGGCATTGTCGATCTGCCGCTGCAGCCGATGTCTGATATCAGCGAGTTTAGCGCCGGAGTCGATGTCGTTTTTCTGGCTACCGCCCATGAAGTGAGCCACGATCTGGCGCCGCAGTTTCTCGCGGCGGGCTGCGTGGTGTTCGATCTCTCCGGGGCGTTCCGCGTGAATGACGGCGCCTTCTATGAAAAATATTATGGTTTCACTCATCAGCACCCTGAACTGCTTGAACAGGCGGTTTACGGCCTGGCCGAGTGGAGTGTCGAAAAGCTAAAAGAGGCAAATCTGATTGCCGTACCCGGCTGCTACCCGACGGCGGCTCAGCTATCGTTAAAACCGCTGATCGATGCGGGACTGCTGGATCTTAACCAGTGGCCGGTGATCAACGCGACCAGCGGGGTCAGCGGCGCCGGGCGTAAAGCCTCTCTCGGTAACAGCTTCTGCGAAGTCAGCCTGCAACCCTACGGCGTTTTCAATCACCGCCATCACCCGGAAATCTCCACCCACCTGGGCGCGGACGTTATTTTTACCCCGCATCTGGGCAATTTTAAGCGTGGGATTCTGGAAACCATTACCTGCCGTCTGAAGCCCGGCGTCAGTAAAGAACAGGTCGCGGCGGTGTTCCAGCAGGCCTATGCGGATAAACCGCTGGTACGTTTATACGATCGCGGGGTCCCTGCATTGAAAAATGTCGTGGGTCTGCCATTCTGTGATATCGGTTTTGCAGTCCAGGATGAACATATCATCGTGGTGGCGGCGGAAGATAATCTGCTGAAAGGTGCGGCCGCGCAGGCCGTACAGTGCGCTAACATTCGTTTCGGCTTCGCTGAGACGCAGTCTCTTATTTAAGGTGTGATGATGAATCCTTTAATTATCAAACTCGGCGGCGTCCTGCTGGACAGCGAAGAAGCGCTGGAGCGCCTGTTTACTGCCCTGGTGAACTACCGTGAATCACATCAGCGCCCGCTAATTATTGTGCACGGCGGCGGCTGCGTGGTGGATGAACTGATGAAGCAGCTTAATCTGCCGGTGAACAAGAAAAATGGTCTGCGGGTCACCCCGGCGGATCAGATCGACATTATTACCGGCGCGCTGGCGGGAACCGCCAATAAAACGCTGCTGGCGTGGGCGAAGAAACACGGCCTGGCTTCCGTTGGGCTATTCCTCGGCGATGGCGATAGCGTCAAAGTGACGCAGCTTGATGAAGAGCTCGGCCATGTCGGATTTGCTCAGCCGGGGTCTCCGGCGCTGATTAACACGCTGCTGGCGGGCGGTTATCTGCCGGTTGTCAGCTCCATCGGCGTTACCGATGACGGTAAGTTAATGAACGTCAACGCCGACCAGGCGGCGACCGCGCTGGCGGCAACGCTTGGCGCAGACCTGATTCTGCTGTCAGACGTGAGCGGCATTCTCGATGGCAAAGGTCAGCGTATTGCTGAAATGACCGCCGGGAAAGCTGAACAACTGATCGAGCAGGGCATTATCACCGACGGAATGATCGTCAAAGTGAATGCGGCTCTGGACGCGGCGCGGACATTAGGCCGCCCGGTCGATATCGCCTCCTGGCGGCACGCAGAGCAGCTCCCTGCACTGTTTAACGGTACGCCGATCGGCACGCGTATTCTGGCATAATCAATTTATCATTTTGTCGGCCCGGTAAGCGCAGCGCCGCCGGGCAATAAAATTCAAAGATATTAAGGAAGCATGTTATGGCACTTTGGGGTGGGCGTTTTACTCAGGCAGCGGATCAGCGGTTCAAACAGTTCAACGACTCTTTGCGCTTTGACTATCGCCTGGCGGAGCAGGATATCGTTGGCTCTGTTGCCTGGTCCAAAGCGCTGGTGACGGTGGGCGTACTGACCGCTGATGAACAGCAGAAGCTGGAAGAGGCGCTGAACATTCTGCTGGAAGAAGTACGGGCTAATCCGCAGCAGATCCTCGAAAGCGATGCGGAAGATATTCATAGCTGGGTAGAAGGTAAACTGATCGACAAGGTTGGCCAACTGGGCAAAAAGCTGCACACCGGGCGCAGCCGTAATGACCAGGTCGCAACGGACCTGAAGCTGTGGTGCAAAGATACCGTGGTGGAGCTGCTGTCGGCGAATCGTCAGCTGCAAAGCGCGCTGGTTGAGACGGCGGAGGCTAATCAGGACGCGGTCATGCCGGGCTATACTCACCTGCAGCGCGCGCAGCCGGTGACGTTCGCTCACTGGTGTCTGGCCTATGTCGAAATGCTGGCGCGTGATGAAAGCCGCCTGCAGGATGCGCTGAAGCGTCTGGACGTCAGCCCGCTGGGCTGCGGCGCGCTGGCGGGGACCGCCTATGAAATCGATCGCGAACAGCTTGCCGGCTGGCTGGGTTTCGCAACGGCGACCCGCAATAGCCTGGACAGCGTGTCCGATCGCGATCACGTCCTGGAACTGCTGTCCGATGCCTCAATCGGCATGGTCCACCTGTCGCGTTTTGCCGAAGATCTGATCTTCTTTAATACCGGCGAAGCGGGCTTTGTGGAGCTTTCTGACCGCGTGACGTCGGGTTCATCCCTGATGCCGCAGAAGAAAAACCCGGATGCGCTGGAGCTGATCCGCGGTAAATGCGGCCGCGTGCAGGGTGCCCTGACCGGCATGATGATGACCCTTAAAGGGCTGCCGCTGGCCTACAACAAAGATATGCAGGAAGATAAAGAAGGCCTGTTTGACGCGCTTGATACCTGGCTCGACTGCCTGCATATGGCGGCGCTGGTGCTTGACGGTATTCAGGTGAAACGCCCGCGCTGTGAAGAAGCCGCGCAGCAGGGATACGCGAATGCCACCGAGCTGGCGGACTATCTGGTAGCTAAAGGCGTACCGTTCCGTGAGGCGCACCATATTGTGGGTGAAGCGGTAGTAGAAGCCATTGCCCAGGGCAAACCGCTGGAAGATCTCCCTCTGGCCGATTTACAAAAATTTAGCGGCGTTATTGCTGATGACGTCTATCCGATTCTTTCGCTGCAGTCGTGTCTGGATAAGCGAGCGGCTAAAGGCGGCGTTTCTCCGCAGCAGGTTGCTCAGGCGATTGCCGACGCTAAATCGCGCCTGGTTTGAGCTATCTGTTCGCTGCCTGAAAGGCATTAAATAGAGGAAGCTCGGGTAACTCCGGGCTTTTTTATGCAAAAAAAAGCGGACACAAGGTCCGCAAAAGTTCACGTTGGCTTTAGTTATCCGGGTAGAGAACTGATGAGGAAGCTCAATGATTTTCTGAAGTTTTCCTCATTTATGGGTTTATTATTGAACAGAAACCTTGATAGGGATAATCGTTCGTTGCTATTCTATCTATCGCCATGGACTATCGTGGCGATGGAGGATGAATAATGAATATTCGCGATCTTGAATATCTGGTAGCGCTAGCTGAACACCGCCACTTCCGCCGTGCGGCGGATTCTTGCCACGTCAGTCAACCTACGCTTAGCGGGCAGATCCGTAAGCTGGAGGATGAACTCGGCGTGATGTTGCTGGAGCGCACCAGCCGTAAGGTTCTGTTCACCCAGGCAGGGCTGCTGCTGGTGGATCAAGCGCGTACCGTGCTACGCGAAGTCAAAGTGCTTAAGGAAATGGCGAGCCAGCAGGGAGAGACCATGTCCGGGCCATTGCATATCGGACTGATCCCGACCATTGGCCCTTATCTGCTGCCGCTGATTATCCCCATGCTGCACCAGACCTTTCCGAAGCTGGAAATGTATCTGCATGAAGCGCAAACCCATCAGCTGTTGGCCCAGCTTGATAGCGGTAAGCTCGACTGCGCAATTCTGGCGCTGGTCAAAGAGAGCGAAGCTTTTATTGAGGTGCCGCTGTTTGATGAGCCAATGATGCTGGCTATCTATGAAGATCATCCGTGGGCAAACCGCGAGTGCGTGCCGATGTCGGATCTGGCCGGTGAAAAACTGCTGATGCTGGAAGATGGCCACTGCCTGCGCGATCAGGCGATGGGCTTTTGCTTTGAAGCCGGCGCCGATGAAGACACCCACTTCCGCGCGACCAGTCTCGAAACGCTGCGTAACATGGTGGCTGCCGGTAGCGGCATCACCCTGTTGCCCGCCTTAGCCGTGCCGCAGGAGAGAAAGCGCGATGGCGTGGTCTATGTGCCTTGCATTAAGCCGGAACCGAGACGTACCGTTGGGCTGGTTTATCGCCCGGGTTCTCCGCTGCGTAGCCGTTATGAACATCTGGCGGAGGCCATCCGCAGTAAAATGGATGGCCATTTCGACGCGGCGTTAAAACAGGCGGTTTAAGCCATTCAACGCAGCTACCCGATAGGCTTCCGCCATTGTCGGATAGTTAAAGGTGGTGTTAACGAAGTACTCAATGGTGTTACCGCCGCCTTTCTGCTCCATTATCGCCTGGCCGATGTGAATAATTTCGGCCGCGCGCTCGCCGAAACAATGAATGCCGAGGATCTCTTTCGTTTCGCGATGAAACAGGATCTTCAACGTACCGACGCTCATACCGACAATCTGCGCTCGCGCCAGGTGCTTGAACTGCGCGCGCCCGACCTCATAAGGCACCTTCATTGCCGTCAGCTGCTGCTCGGTTTTGCCGACCGAGCTGATTTCCGGAATGGTGTAAATCCCGGTAGGGATATCCTCAATCAGATGCGCAGATGCTTCGCCTTTCACCAGCGCCTGGGCCGCAATGCGCCCCTGATCGTACGCGGCGGAGGCCAGGCTCGGATAGCCAATCACATCGCCGACGGCATAGATGTGCGGCAGGGCGGTCTGGTACATGCTGTTGACCTTTAGCTGACCGCGGCTATCGGTCTGCAGACCGATATTTTCCAGCGCCAGAGAGTCGGTATTCCCGGTACGGCCGTTGGCGTAGAGCAGGCAGTCCGCCTTGAGCTTTTTGCCGGATTTCAGATGCATGATGACGCCGTCATCAACGCCTTCAATCTTTTCGTACTCTTCGTTGTGACGAATCACCACGCCGCTGTTCCAGAAGTGATAGGAGAGCGAATCAGACATCTCCTGATCGAGAAACGCCAGCAGACGATCGCGGGTGTTGATCAGATCCACTTTGACCTCCATCCCGCGGAAGATCGACGCATATTCGCAGCCGATCACCCCGGCGCCATAAATGATCACATGGCGCGGTTCGTGATGCAGGCTGAGGATCGAGTCGCTGTCATAAATGCGCGGATGATGAAAGTCGACGTCTGCCGGGTGATAGGGGCGTGAACCGCAGGCAATGACGAACTTTTCCGCCGTCACCGTCTCCACGGTACCGTCGTGGCATTCCAGCGCGATAGTGTGTTCATCGACAAAATGGGCGTTGCCCTGCAGGATTTCACAGTGGTTGCGCTCATAGAAACCCTGACGCATATGGGTTTGCTGGTTAATGACGCTGTCGGCATGGTTCAGGATGTCGGCGAAGGAAGAACGAAGAAGACGGGAATGGTCGCTGTAGAGGGGGTTTTGGTTAAACTCGATAATACGGCTGACGGCATGGCGGAGGGCTTTTGACGGGATGGTACCCCAGTGGGTACAACCGCCGCCGACGTTATGGTAGCGCTCGATGACGGCAACGCGTGCTCCCTGTTTCACCAGCCCCATGGCGGCACCTTCTCCGCCCGGACCGGAACCAATCACAATTGCATCATAATCCCAAGAGTGTGACATGGCATTACTCACCTGTTTTATACATAAAATAAACACGATGATAACATTCGGCGCGCTTTAACCCAATTATCGTTGTGCTTTTTTGCGGCATAAAAGCAGAAACAGCTCGTAAACAATCATTCACAATCCAGTGTAAACCGATTGGTTCTAATCTCTGGTATAGTGCCGGAAGGGCTTATGGAAGGATTCAGACAACGTGATGGGCGTAAGAGCGCAACAAAAAGAAAAAACCCGGCGTTCGCTGGTGGAAGCAGCATTTAGCCAGCTAAGTGCTGAACGAAGTTTTGCCAGCTTGAGCCTGCGCGAAGTGGCGCGGGAAGCCGGGATCGCCCCAACGTCCTTCTATCGCCATTTCCGCGATGTCGATGAGCTGGGTTTGACCATGGTGGATGAAAGCGGGCTGATGCTGCGTCAGCTGATGCGTCAGGCGCGGCAGCGTATCGCCAAAGGGGGCAGCGTCATTCGTACCTCTGTTTCCACCTTTATGGAATTCATCGGTAACAACCCGAATGCCTTCCGTCTGCTACTGCGTGAACGCTCCGGTACATCCGCGGCGTTTCGTGCCGCCGTGGCGCGTGAAATTCAGCATTTCATCGCGGAACTTGCCGACTATTTAGAAATCGAAAACCATATGCCGCGCGCCTTTACCGAAGCGCAGGCTGAAGCTATGGTCACCATCGTATTTAGCGCCGGCGCCGAGGCCCTGGATGTAGGTCCGGAGCAGCGTCGGCAGCTGGAAGAGCGCCTGGTGCTGCAGCTCAGAATGATCTCGAAAGGCGCGTATTATTGGTATCGCCGTGAACAAGAAAAAATTTCAAATCATTCCGAATAACGTGAAGGACGAGCAATGAAACACTCAGTACAAGATAGAGGTACGCTGCTGCTGGCGCTGATCGCAGGTTTATCCATTAATGGAACCTTCGCTGCGCTATTCAGTTCAATTGTCCCTTTTTCCATTTTCCCTGTTTTGTCGCTGGTGCTGACGGTTTACTGTCTGCATCAGCGCTATCAAAATCGTAGTATGCCCGTGGGTCTGCCGGGGCTTGCCGCCGCCTGTTTTATTCTCGGCGTGCTGGTTTATAGCACCGTTGTGCGCGCGGAATATCCGGACATCGGCTCTAACTTCTTCCCGGCGGTTCTGTCGGTGATTATGGTGTTCTGGATTGGCTACAAAGTGCGCAACCGCAAGAGCGCGATCGCTGAATAAACTATCGCCCGGCAACAGCGCTGTTGCCGGGTTTCCTGCCGCAGCTTTACTTCTTCGTTAACAGTACGCCGCATTCCATATGGTGGGTATACGGGAACTGGTCGAACAGCGCCAGGCGCGTGATCTCGTGGGTATCACTGAGCGTTTCCAGGTTCTGGCATAGGGTCTCCGGATTGCAGGAGATATACAGAATACGCGGATACGCCTGCACCATTTTCTCCGTTTCGCTATCCAGCCCGCTGCGCGGCGGATCGACGAAAATCGTCTGGCACTGATAGCTCTTCAGATCGATGCCCTGCAGGCGATTAAACTCCCGCACGCCGTTCATCGCTTGAGTAAACTCTTCCGCCGACATGCGGATAATCTGCACATTATCAATGTGGTTCGCGGCAATGTTGTATTGCGCTGCTGCGACGGATGGTTTAGCAATCTCTGTTGCCAGCACGCGATCGAAATTACGCGCCAGCGCCAGCGAAAAGTTGCCGTTGCCGCAATACAGCTCAAGCAGGTCGCCGGTTGCGCCTTTCGTGGTATCAATAGCCCACTCCAGCATCTGGATGTTCATCGCTGCGTTCGGCTGGGTGAAGCTATTCTCTACCTGGCGATAGACCATTTCACGCCCGCCAACCGGTAAGCGTTCATCAATATAATCCTGATCCAGCTCGATTTTCGTCTTCGTTGCGCGGCCAATCAGATGCACATTCAGGTTTTGCGCCCGCAGCGCATCGCGCAAACGCTCCGCCTGCTGGCGCCACTCGTCGTCGAGCTTTTTATGATACAGCAGCGATATCACCGCCTGGTTGCTTAGGGTGGTCAGATAATCCACCTGAAACAGTTTATGGCGCAGTACCGGGTTATCGCGTACGCCGGCAATCACGGCAGTCATCAATTGATTAATGAGTTCACTGGCGGCCGGGAAGGTATCGACGCGAATACGGGATTTGGTCTGCTGATCAAACATAATGTGGTACAGGTCATCGCCATCGTGCCACAGGCGGAACTCTGCGCGCATGCGATAGTGGCTGACCGGCGAACGAAACACTTCCGGAACCGGGGCGCTGAAAGGCGCCATCATTTTCTGCAAACGGACGACTTTCTCTGCCAGCTGCGCTTCATATTGTTCGGTAGGAAGGTGTTCGGGGGTCATGATGTATCCTGAATAAAATAAGTACGCGGGGATTGTAGGGAAAGCGCTGGGGATGTCCAGCCCTGATGATATCAGGAAATATCACCGTAGAAGTCTGGACATCTATATGTTTCTAATTATAGCATCGTGTTACCGGTCCTATGAGTTAATAGGGAATCCAGTGCAAATCTGGAGCTGACGCGCAGCGGTAAGGAAAAGTGGGATGAGCGCATAGTGCAGACACTGCGGTTATTTAGCGGGAAGTCCTCATCCATTAAACACCCCAAGCCCGAAGACCTGCCGGAATACGTCGCATTTGGTTTCTATCATCGCGTGCTATTGATAGAGCCGGCGGCATCCTTTGCATATTACGGATGCTTTTAAAATGATTAAAAAAGCTTCGCTGATGACGGCGCTCTCCGTCACGGCTTTTTCCGGCTGGGCGCAGGACAGCAATTCAGATACGTTAGTGGTGACAGCAAATCGTTTTCAACAACCGGTCAACACGGTCCTTGCGCCGACCGATGTTGTGACGCGGGAAGAGATCGATCGCTGGCAGGCGAAAGATTTGAACGATGTAATGCGCCGATTGCCTGGCGTGGACGTCGCGCAAAATGGGGGGATGGGGCAATCTTCCTCGCTCTTCATCCGTGGTACTGAAGCCAAACAGGTGCTGGTTCTGGTTGATGGCGTTCCCATGGCCCGACCGGGTATCACCAATAATCCTGACCTGAACCAGATTCCGCTATCGCTGGTGCAGAGAGTTGAATATATCCGCGGCCCGCGTTCGGCGATTTATGGTTCCGGCGCAATGGGCGGCGTGATTAACGTCATTACGCATTCCGATAAAGAACAATCCAAAATTACCGCTGGGGTGGGTTCTAAAGGGTACCAACAATATGACGGTACTCTGCGCCATCGCTTTGGCGATACGGTCGCGACAGTTGCGGGCTCTTATGAGGGCAATAAAGGCTTTAACGTTCAGCCTGATTCAACCTGGGATCACGACGGCGATCGCGATGGTTTCCGTAATAAAACGTTTTGGGGCAGTCTTGAGCATAAATTTAACGAGAATTTTGACGGTTTCTTCCGCGGACACAGCTACACCAACAACTCTGATTACGATCTTGGAAGCCCGCCGTATAGTCCGGCCAACAGCGCAGATGAAAACCAGCTCTATAACCAAAGCTGGGATGCCGGGCTGAACTTCAATTCCGGTATTTACTCCTCTCAGCTTATCGCCAGCTATCAGAAGGTAAAGGACTATAACTACAGCAGTATTTATGGTCGTTATAATGATGGGACGACGCTCGACAGGATGACGCAGCGTAATCTTCAATGGGGCAATAACGTTATTGTCGGTCACGGCTCGGTCAGCGCAGGGGTCGATTGGCAGCAGCAGCGTTTAACGTCGTCAGATACGGCGCTGTCGGATACCTACAAGCGTGATAACACGGGGCTGTATCTGACGGGCCAGCAGCAAGTGGGTGATGTCACCCTCGAAGCTTCCGGACGTGAAGACCACGATGAGCAGTTTGGCTGGCACGGTACCTGGCAGACTACCGCAGGATGGGAGTTTGTTGAAAATTATCGCCTGACTATCGGTTACGGTACCGGCTTCCTTGCGCCTTCTTTAGGACAACAGTTTGGCTCAACCCGATTTGGTATCAACGCGAATCCTAATCTGAAACCTGAAGAGTCGAAACAGTGGGAGGCGGGGCTGGAGGGGCTTACCGGCCCTGTTGACTGGCGCTTATCCGCGTACCATTACAAGATTAGTAATCTGATTACCTATTACTCCGATCCTGTTACCTATGAGGGGGAGTACGACAATATCAATGCCGCCACGATTAAAGGCGTGGAATGGACGGGAAGTATTGATACCGGTATTTTTAGCCATCGCGTAACGTTGCAGTATGTTGATCCGCGTAACGATGATAACGGTGAAGTGCTGGCCCGGCGTTCTAAACGACAGGCAAAGTATCAGCTGGACTGGTCCGTGTTTAATGTCGATATGGATGTGTCGTGGCAGTATTATGGGAAGCGTTACGACAACAACACCTCCCAATACAACAATACGCAAAGAATTTTGCCGAGCTACAGCACGGTAGACGTTTCTGCAGCGTATCCGATCACCGATCGACTGACAGTTCGTGGTAAAATAGCTAACCTGTTCGATAAAGATTACGAGACAGCTTATGGCTACCAAACTGCAGGACGAGAATACTACTTGTCTGGCAGCTACACCTTCTGATCCACGTCCCACCGTGCTGGTGTTTGATTCCGGCGTCGGTGGGCTGTCGGTTTACAATGAGATTCGGCAGCTTTTGCCGAATCTGCATTATATCTACGCTTTCGACAACGTTGCTTTCCCCTACGGTGAGAAAAGCGAAGAGTTTATTGTTGAACGCGTTCTGGAGATTGTCACCGCGGTTCAGCAGCGTTACCCCCTGGCGCTGGCCGTCATTGCCTGTAATACCGCAAGTACCGTTTCCCTCCCCGCCTTGCGCGACAAATTTGCGTTTCCGGTTGTCGGCGTGGTTCCTGCGATAAAACCCGCGGCACGATTAACGGCGAATGGCGTTGTTGGTCTGCTGGCGACGCGCGGGACGGTAAAACGTCCTTATACGCGCGAACTGATTGCTCGTTTTGCGAATGAATGCAAAATCGAAATGCTGGGATCGGCAGAGCTGGTTGAGCTGGCAGAAGCCAAGCTGCACGGCGAGCCGGTTCCGCTGGATGAGCTGCGACGTATTCTGCGTCCCTGGCTGCGAATGCAGGAGCCGCCTGATACGGTTGTGTTGGGCTGTACGCATTTCCCTCTATTACAAGAGGAGCTGCAGCAGGTTCTGCCGGAAGGGACAAGAATGATCGACTCCGGGGCGGCGATTGCGCGTCGAACCGCCTGGCTATTAGAGCATGAAGCGCCTGATGCAAAATCGGGTGATGCCAATATTGCGTACTGTATGGCGTTAACGGCTGAAACTGAACAGCTTTTGAGCGTTTTGCAGCGTTACGGCTTCGAATCGCTGGAAAAATTACCGCCTTCATAGCCTTTTGCACAAAAAAGAGACGGTTGAAAGATTTTTTGCAAACAGGGCTTGTCAACGTCTCAGAACTCCCTATAATGCGCCTCCACTGACACGGAACAACG
>NZ_KV793380.1:0-29418 GCF_001808475.1 Klebsiella sp. HMSC09D12
TTGGCCTTGCTCAAGGCTTGGAACACTGGCCACCCCGGCGGGGCCGCCACTGTTCACGCAAATTCGGCACCTGCGGGCCTTATCCGCATGGAACAGCTTGTGGCTGAGGCCACGCAGGCGCCGATGCACGCGCTGATCGCTGAGGCTGTGGACTTGATCGTCTCGATTGAGAAAACAGCAGGCGGGAGGCGGATCAAGGAAGTCGTCACGGTCGAAGGGCACGACGGCACTCAATACCTCACTAAACCCATATAGGAATCCAACACATGATCGCAAATGCTCTGTCTGCTTCGCCAATGGCGTCGAAGGCTTCTCCCTTCATGTCCAAAGCGCGTGCGGTGCTGACCAATCCCTACTTCTGGCTGATGGCCGCTCTGTTCTTGGTGCTTCTCTTTGGTGCCATCGAACCGGCGCACGCGGCTGACGCAACCGAAGGCGGCGGCGCAGGCCTGCCGTGGGAAGGCCCGCTTACCAAGCTCAAGCAGTCAATCAGCGGGCCGGTGGCCTTCGTGATCGCGCTGCTCGGCATCATCGCGTGCGGCGCTACGCTGATCTGGGGCGGAGAAGTCTCCGAGTTCACCCGCCGCATCATCTACGTCGTTCTGGTGGTCTGCATCATCGTCTTCGCTAACACGCTGCTGACTGGTGCGCTGTTCTCTGGCGCTGTGGTGCCGCACGACGCTGCAATTTCTGCCGCTGATGTGGCCGCCTACGCGAAGGCTCACGCCGCAGCCCTGACCGGGGTAGGGGGTCGCTGATGGAAGTAATGGAATCGCGTCGTTTGACGCCATTCCACCGGGCGCTCCATCGCCCGCAGCAAATCATGGGGGGCGAACGCGAATTGATGCTGTTCTCCATGCTTGTTGCGGGCGGCCTGACCGTTTCGGCCCTGAACTTTGTGGCCACGGTCATCGGTGTAGCGATCTGGTTGGTATGCGTCTACGCCCTGCGCAAGATGGCGAAGGCTGATCCGAACATGTCGAAGGTCTACATTCGCCAGCTCAAGTATGGGCACTATTACGGGCCGTTCTCGCGGCCCTATCGGGTGGCCAAGTCGCCACGTATTTACTGATAAGGAGCGGAAAATGCTTGCGTTAGCACCCTTCCGTAGCAAGGCCGCTGGCTTGCCCGATCTGCTCAACTATGCCGCCCTCGTTGATGAGGGCGTTGTATTGGGCAAAGACGGCTCGCTGATGGCTGGTTTCTTCTTCCGTGGTGACGACGCAGCATCCGCCACCACGTCAGAACGCAACTACCTGACCGCGTTGGTCAACCAGTACCTGGCCCGGTTCGGTTCGGGCTGGGCTGTATGGACTGACGCTTCGCGCTTGGCCTCGCCGGGCTATCCAGCCCCTGAGCAGTCGCACTTTCCTGAACCGATTACCGCCTTGATTGACGCAGAGCGTCGGGCGGCCTTCGTCAAGGAAAATACGCTGTTTGAAAGCGAGTACGCGCTAGTCCTGCAATACCTGCCGCCGACGCGGCGGGATTCCAAGCTGGGCGAACTGGTCTACGACGATGACGGCGTAGACGACAGCAACCCGGCCGACCGGCTGTTGCTGGACTTCAAGAAAAAGCTCGATGACCTGCAAGACGGCCTCGGCGATCTGATGCACATGCGCCGCATGGGCACCATCACGGTCGGCGAGGGCGACGATGCCTACCAGAGCGATGAGCTGTGCAATTACCTGCACTACGTGCTGACCAATGAGCCTATCGCGCTGCGCATCCCTGATTGCCCGATGTATCTGGATGCGTGGCTGGGCTATCCCGAGCTGTGGCCGGGCGACACGCCGAAGCTGGGCAACAAGTTCATTTCGTGCGTGGCTATCGAAGGCTTCCCCGGCAACTCCTTCCCCGGCATCCTCGACATGCTCGACGGCCTGCCAATGTCCTATCGGTGGTCGTCGCGGTTCATCTTCCTTGAACAGCACGAAGCCGTCGCCGCGCTCAACCGCTACCGCTTGAAGTGGCAACAGAAGATTCGCGGATTCTGGTCGCAAGTCTTCAAGTCGCAGAAGGGCATGATTAACACCGACGCCCTGAAAATGGCGCAGGAAACGGAGGTGGCCATCAACGACGCCAAGTCGGGATTGGTCGCTTACGGCTACTACACGCCGGTCGTGGTGCTGATGCACGAAGACCGCAATTTCCTGTCCGAACAGGCCCGCTACGTCAAGCGCGAGCTTGAACGCAAGGGCTTCGCGGCCCGTATCGAGACGGTCAACGCGCTGGAAGCGTGGCTTGGCTCGCTGCCCGGCCAGACCTACCCGAACGTGCGCCGTCCTTTGGTGCATACCCTCAACCTCGCCGATCTGCTGCCGCTGGCCAGCGTCTGGCCCGGCCTGCGCGAAAACCCGTGCGATCTGTACCCGGCCGGGTCGCCGCCGCTCATGCACACGGTAACGACCGGCGCAACGCCGTTTCGTCTCAACCTGCACGTCGGCGACGTTGGCCATACCCTGATTTTCGGCCCGACCGGGGCCGGTAAATCGACCTTGCTGGCCACCCTGCAAGCGCAGTTCCGGCGCTATCGCAGCCGTCGCCGCCGCGATGGCAGCACGGCACCGGCAACCGTGACGGCGTTCGACAAGGGGCGTTCGCTGTATGCGCTGTGCAAGGCGACTGGCGGCGTTCACTACGACATTGGCAACGATGAGGCCGACACCCCGGCGCTGACGCCGTTGGTGGACATTGATAGCGAGTCAGAAGCCCTGTGGGCCGAAGAATGGATTGCGACTTGCTACGAGTTGCAGGCCAAAAAGCCGCCTACGCCGCAGCAAAAGGCCGAGATTCACCGGGCCATGAACCTGCTGCGCGAGGCACCCCGCGAGTTCCGTTCGCTCACCGATTACGTCACGACGGTACAGGATGCCGAAGTGCGGGACGCGCTGACGCACTACACCATTTCCGGGTCGATGGGCCACCTGCTCGACGGCAAGGAAGACGGTCTGAAATTCAGCAATTACACGGTGTTCGAGATTGACGACCTCATGAAAATGGGCGACGCGAACGCCATTCCGGTGCTGCTCTACCTGTTCCGCCGGTTCGAGCGTTCCTTGAATGGCCAGCCCGCCATGCTGTCGCTTGATGAGGCGTGGGTGATGCTGGGCCATCCGGTGTTCCGCGAGAAGCTGCGCGAATGGCTCAAAGAGCTGCGTAAGAAAAACTGCCTCGTCATCATGGCTACGCAAAGCCTCTCGGATGCGGTCAAGTCCGGGCTGCTCGATGTGCTGCTGGAACAGTGCCCGACGAAGATCCTTTTGCCGAACAAGGAAGCCGACCTTCATGGCACCAAAGAGACACCCGGCCCGGCCGACCTCTACGCCATGTTCGGCCTGAACAGCAAGGAAATCGGCATCCTGAAAAATGGGCAGTACAAGCGGCAGTATTACTACAAGTCGCCGCTCGGCCGTCGCGTGTTCGAGCTGGGCTTGGGGCCTCTTACCAAGGCCTTTGTAGCGGTATCCGACAAGGAAGACTTGGCGGAGGTGCGGAACCTGATCGCCGATCATGGCGATGACTGGCCGCTTTTTTGGTTGCAACACAAAGGAGTTGATTATGAACAGTATCTTTCGCGCAAAGCTGCGTAATGGCGTTCTTTCGGCGGCCGTGACGGCCAGCGTTGCCCTTGGTGCCGGGTTCTTTGCAGCTCCGACACCGGCTTACGCTATCTACTGCTCCAACTGCTCGACGTTCTATCAGCAGATGTTCGAGTACGCCGAAGCGGTGAATACCACCCTGAACACTGCGCAACAGCTACAGACGCAGATTCAGCAGTATCAAAACATGGTTACGCAGGGCTTGAGCCTGCCCAATTCCATGTTCGGCAGCATCGCGGCCGACCTGCAAAGCGTTGCCAGCATCTACACGAAGTCGCAGGCCTTGGGCCGCCAAATCCAGAACATGGATTCGCAGTTCAACATGCAGTTTCCCGGCTTTCAGTCGTACCTGAATTCGGCCGCGGCCTCGGCCAAGGCTCCGGCATCGAGCACGATGCCCGACCGTTACGAAAAGTGGTCGGAACAGGGCCGCGACAACGTGAAAGCGGCGATGGAGGCGGCGAACCTCAATACCAGCACTTTCGAGTCTGAGGACGCCCAGCTTTCCCGGATGGTGGCACGCTCGCAGTCGGCCGCTGGCCGGATGCAGGCGATTCAGGCGGGCAATGAAATTGCCTCGCAGAACGTGCAGCAACTGCAAAAGCTGCGCGACCTGATCGCCACGCAAATCAACATGCAGGGCAACTACATGGCGCAAGAACAGGATCGCATCCAGCTCGATGACGCTCTGCGTCAGCAGCGCCGTAGCGGCACCATCACACAAACCGGCAGCAACAAGGGGTATTAAATGCTCAATCTCAAACTGTCGGTGTTCGTAGCCTCCCTGATCGCCGCCGCAGTCGTCGGCGGCGTCGGTTCGAGCATCGTTCTCAACGTGTTTTCCCCTGAACCGAAGCCGGTCGCTTGCGAACCGGCACCGGCTCCGGCTCCGGGCAAAAACACCCTACGCCATGTTGATCCGGTCAACACTGGCCGCGATAAGGGGTACTGAGCTATGGCACGGCGCGAGCAACATCAGTTCTTGTTGTGGGTCGTGCTGCTGCTGCTCGCGTCGTTCGCCTTTGCGAGTAATGCGTCAGCGGCAGACCTGCACGACCCCAGCGGCTCATTTACCGGCCTTCTCGATCTGGTGAAAAACAGTGCGGCGCAGTGGGATGGCAAGCTGCGAGGCTATGCCAAAACGCTGTTCTGGCTGCTGGCATCCATCCAGTTCGTATGGACGTTCATGCCTTTGGTGTTCCGGCAGGCCGATTTCGGCGAGATTGTCGGCGAGCTGATCCGTTTCATTTTGGTGATTGGCTTCTTCTACGCGCTGCTGCTGTTCTCGGCAGATTGGGCCGACAAGGTGGTGGACAGCTTCCGAACGGCGGGCGCGTCGGCGGCCGGGCTGGGTACGTCCCAAATCCGGCCGGGCGACATTTTCGGTACGTCTATCGAGCTGGCCAACACTATCGGCGACGTGGAAACGTGGAACCCGCTAACGGCCACTATGGTCGCGCTGGCCGGGCTTCTGGTGCTGCTGTGCTTCGCCTTCATTGCGGCGTTCATGGGCCTGACCATCATCGAATCCTATGTGGTCATCAATGCGTCGGTGCTGTTTATGGGCTTCGGTGCCTCGCAGTGGACACGCGAATATGCGTTGGCCATCGTGCGTTACGCCGTTTCCGTTGGTGCCAAGCTGTTCGTCCTGACCTTGATCGTCGGCTTGATTGTGGACTCGGCCAAGACGTGGCAGGCGGCCTACAACCACGACGACGCGAGCATGTGGACGATGGTGGGGCTGGCTCTGGTCTGCGCCTATCTGGCCAAGACTATCCCCGAGCTGGTCGCGGGCATGATTAGTGGCACCTCGATGGGCGGCGGTTCGGCCATCGGTGGCATGGCAGCGGCCGGTGCAGCCGGTGCAGCGGCTGCTATTGCAACCATCGCCACGGCCGGGGCGGCCGCTCCGGCGGCGGCCGGTGCTCTTGGCGCGGCCGGTAGTGGTGGTGCAGCCGGTGCAGGTGCAGCGGGTGCCGGTGGCATTGGTGGCGGCGGTCTGGCTGCTGCGATCAATTCCAGCTTTGCCGGTGGCAGTGCGCCCGCAGCGGCCGCAACTGGCGGCAGCGGGGCAGCTTCCGGCCTCGGTGCAAGCACTGGCGGCCAAGCGGCGGCCAAGGGCGCGTCATCGGCAGGTGCCCGAGTGGGCGGCAGCGCCGCGCCACAATCGCCGGGGCCAGCGCCGCAGCAGCCGAGCAGCGGTGTGCAGCAGGCCGCCAAGCAGGCCGGGAAGGCCGCGCAGGGTGGTGACGACGACAAGGGCCAGCAAACGGCGGCAGGGGCGCAAACGCCTCCGGCCGGTAATGCGGACGCCTCGGCGTCCAGCTCGGCCCCTAGCGCCTCTGCGCAGTCGCCAGCGGCCCAAGCTGGCGAAGGGCAGGGCGAAGCCAAGAGCGGCGTTTCTGGCCATCAAATCGCGTCGGGCATTACCCGTGGTGCGGGCATCCTCTCCGCGATTGCCGTTCCCGGCATGGAAGGCGCGGCAGGCCTGTCGCTGGGTGCCGGTGCGCCGCAGCCGGTGCCCGGCTCCGGTGCTGACGCTGATGGCTCGATGGCTCCCAGCTCGGCCCCGTCCAGTGCAGAACCGCAGAACGTCATTCGCCCGGCAGAACCGTCGCCAGCATCGCCAAGCGATGCAGGCCCGGCCAAGCCAGACACCAAAGGGGGGGAGTAAGCCATGATCGCCGAACTCGCCTTGTTCTTCCTGCCCTTGCTGGCCATGTTTTTGATAGGCCTTGGACTATGGGCGTTAGGGCAGTGGTTGCGCCGTAGAGGCTACAGTGACCAGCTCGACAAAATCGACGCGAAAGTGTCCACCGCCCAGCAAAAAACGCGCTGGCTGTTCCGCCCTCTGAGCGGCGCAATGGTCAGTGTAGGGCGCGGACTGAGCAGGGTTCCCCTGTTCGGCAACCGTCGCAGCCGCGACATGTGGGACGACCTCGAAGAACTGTCGAAGCATCAACGCAACAATCGCCGGGACTAACCCGAAAAAAGCCTCTCCTAGTGCTTGCTAGGAGGGGTTACTTTGGCCAATAATATAGTCTACAGACTATCAAATGGACGGACGTACTTATGCAACCCAATAGCAAGAAAAAGGGTCAGCGGGCACCGAAAGCCCCGCCCGGCACGCCTTACCTCGCAGCCCGCCGCGAGTGGAACGAGCGTTATGGCAGTCATATCATCGACGCCCGCAACTGGCGGACGGCCGCGTTTGTCGTTGGTGTCGCGCTGATTCTTTCGGCGGCCGGGAACGTCATTCAGGCCTCCAAAGAGAAAATCGCGGTCTACTACGTCAACACCGACGCCAACGGCAAAAGCCGCGAAATCTGGCGGGCCGATCAGGCCACGCCGGGGCCGAAGACCGAACAAATCCGCGCTGCGCTGCAAGATTGGGTTCTTGGTGCTCGCACGGTGTATGCGGACAACCGGGCTACCAAGCGCGTCGTCGATGCGACCTATGCGATGACGCTGCCCGACAGCGCCGCTTATCAGACGCTGGCCACATATCACCGGGAACACAACCCGTATCAGCGGGCCGCCAATGAAACCGTCGAGGTGGCCATGCAAACGCCTGTCCAGCTCTCGAAAGACACTTGGCAAGTCGAGTGGACGGAAACGGTGAAAAACCGCACTTCCGGCAAGCTGATCGGCACCCAAAGCTATCAGCTCACGGCCAACGTCCTGATCGCTGCGCCGAAGGATGAAGCCCAGCTTATGGCCAACCCGGTTGGCCTCTACGTCCGCCAATTCTCTTGGCCCGTTCGCAACTAATGATGACTGGTGAATATATGAAAAAGACTCAATGGATGGCGGGCCTTTTCGTTGCCGCAATTGCTGCCCCCACGTTCGCGCAAGACGTTCCGGCGCTCGCTGCTGGCCAAGGTGAAGTTCTGCCGCCGGTCAATCTGGTGTCGCCCGATCAGGTGCGGCTCGATGGTAAGGAGGCCTACGGCATCCGCTTGGCCAATCAGTGGAAATCACACCCTGACCGCCCGCGTCGTGGCGCAGACGGTAGCGTGAAATACCTTTTTGGTGCCACTCTGCCGACGTTGGTTTGCACCCCCTTGCAGGTCTGCAATATCGAACTGCAACCGGGCGAAATCGTGAATGACGTTCACGCGGGCGACAACGCACGTTGGAAAATCACCCCGGCCACGATGGGCAGCGGGGCGAACGCTACGACGGTGATTGTGGTCAAGCCTACCGACGCCGGACTGGTCACTAACCTGAGCGTGGCCACCGACCGCCGCCTGTACTCGATCAAGCTGGCCAGCACGCAACGCGAGTGGATTCCGGTGCTGTCGTTCGACTACCCCGACGACGTAGAACGCCAGTGGGCCGCGTACCGCGAGCAGCACGCCAAACAGGTCTACAACAACACCATGCCGACCGGGCAGAATCTGGCCAACCTCGATTTCGGTTTCCGCATTGGCGGTGATAGCCCGAGCTGGAAGCCGGTACGCGTCTACACGGATGGCACCAAGACCTACATTCAGTTCCCGTCGGCCAGCTTCGGCGGCGAGGCCCCGGCACTGGTGGCCAAGGGCAACGACGGCGGCCTGTTCTCGAAGGCTACCGAGAAGCTCGTCAACTACCGCCCGATCGGCGATCGCTACGTGGTCGATAAGGTGCTTGACCGGGCGTCTCTGATTGTCGGCGTCGGCCGCAATCAAACCGAAGTCACCATTACGCGCACGGGGGGCAAATAAGATGGCACGATTTCACCTGCTCGCGCCGCTCGCGGCGGCGCTTCTCCTGAGCGCCTGCGCAACGTCGCGGCCTACCATGTCCTACGTCGAACCGACCGTGACGGCCAGCGATGCGCAGACGCTCGCAAGCGATACGGTCGCCTATCTGGCTGATCCGCTTCCTCCTGCGCGAACCACCATTGTGCTCGATCCTCCTGCCGCGAAGGATCACGACGCACTGACGGCGGCCATGCTGCCCGCGCTCCGTGCGCGGGGCTACGGAGTGACGTTGGTTGATCCGCAGACCGGCAAGGCCGGTGGTGCGGGTGTGCCTCTGCGCTACATCGCATCGCCGCTCGATAGCGGCGTGCTGCTGCGTCTGCAATATCAGGGCATCGAGGCCAGCCGGTACTACCCGCGCGGCTCTAATGGCCAGCTCCTGCCGGGTGCCCCGTTCACGGTTCGAGGGGGTGCGCAATGAGCACAAACGATAAAGACAACGACCAGAGCACCGACCTGCCGCTTGAGGATGCGGAAGTGCATAACGACCGCGAACACGACGACGATGCCGACATGCACGACGATCCTGATATGCGTGCGGACGGCAACGGCTCGCCCGACTATCTGGCGACACCAAAAAGAGGGAAGGGGGTTCGCCGCCTGAACAACAAACCGTTGTTCGTGGTCGGTGGCGTGATCCTGCTCGCTGTGGCTGGCGTTAGCTACACGTTTTTCCAGCGGCAGGCGGCGCAGGTTGCCCCCAAGGCCGAAGGCGACGGGCCACCAGTGGCGACGGTAGCGGCCCCCCCTGTTCGGCCGGACGGCAACGACTACGTGCCCCCGGCAGGTCAGCCGCAGATGCCCACGGACACGGCGCAGCCGGTCGAAACCGGCGGCCAGCCGACCGAAGCCCAGCAGAAGGCGGCCCCGGCCGCGCCCTCTGAGGCCATGCAACGCCGGTTGCGGCAGATTCAGCAGGCCGAAGACAAACGGCTGGCCAAGTGGGACGAAGCCCTGAACGGTGACGCTTCGGTGCAGGGCTTCACGACCAAGGGCGGCCAGAACGGCGGCACCCAGCAGGTGGCCATGCAGCAAGCAGGCGGGAACCGCGTCAACGCCGACGAGCTGATGAACCGCTACTTGGCCGCGAACGGTCAGGCCGCAGGTATGGGCGGCATGGGCGGCGGTATGCCGGGCTTGGGCGGCGGCGGTATGGGTGGCAACAGCATGGCGGCCGAAAACCAGCAGGATCGCAAGCAAGCGTTCCTCGCAGGTACGCCAGAAGCTGAGGTTTATCTGGCTCGCCAGCGCAAGGGGGCCGTCGCTCCGTCGCAGGAAATCAAAGCCGGTTGGGTTATCCCCGGCGTGATGATTTCCGGTATCAACTCCGATCTGCCGGGCCAAATCATCGGGCAGGTGCGCGAAGCGGTGTACGACAGCGCGACCAGCACGCAATGCCTGATCCCGCCGGGTTCGCGTTTGGTTGGCACCTACGACAGCGGCGTAACCCTCGGCCAGCAGCGGGCGCTCGCGGTCTGGCGGCGCATCATCTACCCGGATGGTTCTTCGATCTCGATTGACAACATGCCGGGCGCTGATGTGGGCGGCTATGCTGGGTTCAATGACAAGGTGAACAACCATTATCTGCGCATCTTCGGCAGTGGCTTGCTGCTTTCGGTCTTCTCCGCAGGCATCCAGCTTTCGCAGCCGCAGGCCAGCAACGGCGAGAACTACAGCAGCTCGCAAATCATCGCCGGGTCGCTGGGTCAGCAGATGGGGCAGATTGGTATGCAGATGGCCCAACGCAACATGAACATTCAGCCGACGCTCGAAATCCGTCCGGGCTACGAGTTCAACATCATGGTGACGAAGGACATTATCCTGCCGACGTGGGAAGGCCACCCGATGGCCGGAAGCACCGGCAAGGGCTGCAATTGATGACTACCGGCGGCCGTTCGCGGCCGCTTTTTTCACTGCAATGGACAGGAGTACGAAACGTATGGCAAGCACCCCTAACAGCCTGAACCCGACCGGGCCAGCGCCGAAGATGATGCCGGAAGGCTCGCGCAAGGTCTGCGTCCTGAACGGTAGTCGCCAGCTCGACCAGGTGGTGAAAGGCGAGTGGATGACTATCAAGGTTCTGCCGGAAAACGGACTGCCCAAGGGCATCTACCAACTGGCCGAAGCCACCAAGCCGGACACCGGCAAGGATGGCAAGGAATCCGCCTACACCGGGCAGGTTCTGCACGTCGATAGCAAGGCGGTCTACCAGCTTTCCGGCAAGGGCATTGTCGAGCATTCGCGCTCGGCCTTTGCCGATCTGGAAGCCAAGGGCGACCAGATCGTTGCCGGTCGCACCTACACGGTCGGCTATGTGAACGGGAAGGGCACCGCCCGGCCCGGCCAAGCCGCCAGTCTGGCGCAACAGCAGCAGCGCAGCGCCTCGAAGGGCGGCGGCATTTCCCTTTAACGATGAAGGTCAGCGCCACGACTGACCACCAACACCAAGGAAAGCAAGGGCCTCACGGCCCTTTTTCTTTGGCCACAAAAAAGGCCCTGTGAGGGCCGGGAGGGAAAGGCGGTAGGGTAGGGAGGCTAACGGGCCGAACGGGCCTTGTAGGGGCTGCCGGGAGGTTTGCCGGGGCAGTTGTGTGGCGGCCGAGCGCCGCGCCGGGAATTTCCTTTTGGTGCCGAGCCGTTCAGGCCCGGCGGGTGGCGATGCGGCGTAGCGCGGCGTCGAAGACTCGCGGGGCGAAGATCACCACGGCCAGCACGGCCGCGAAGCGAAGGCCGGGGCCTGCAAGCTGCATCAGCGGCGCGTCGGCGACGGTGGCCAGTCCGTAGAGGATGGCGAGCTGTAGACCGAGCGCCCAAGCGAGGATTTTGGCGACGGTGCGGGTAAGGTTCCGCACGCGGTAGATGGTCGAGTAAAGGGCGGTGTAGTTCATGGTGGTTTCTCCGTTCGGTTGTTGGCCTGTGGGCCTGTGGTCAATCGGCTGGAAAGCGGTTGTTGCACCCTTGGGCCGGAACGCAGTGGCGGACGCTGAAAGCGTTGCAATTCCGCCCAGCCGATACACTGGCACCCAAACAGGTCAACGAACGGAGCCGGCCACCGGCCGCCCTATTCGTCGCCCTCCGTGCGGTCGCCGTCGCCGGCGTCCTTCAAAGCCTCATACAAGGCAGTCTTGCCGACTTTGACAGCGGCGGCCGCCTCGCGGACGGTCAGCCCCTTGTCGGCCATCAGCTTACGCGCTCTTTCCAGCTTGGCCGGTGTTACTACCGGCCTGCGCCCGCCGTGGCGGCCTCGGGCCGCTGCGGTGGCCAACCCGGCCTTGGTTCGTTCCCGTATCAGGTCACGCTCGAACTCGGCAAGCGTGGCGAACAGGTTAAACATCAGTTTGCCGGTTCGGGTCTCCGTGTCAATTCCCGCGTCGGTCAGCGAACGGAACCCTACGCCGCGCTCGCGCAGCTCAAGCGCGGTTTGCACCAAATGGCCAAGCGAGCGGCCAAGCCGGTCGATCTTCCACACTACAAGCGTATCGCCTTTGCGCAGGTATGCGAGGGCTTTTTCTAGGCCCGGCCGGGCCGCCTTGGCCCCGCTGGCCACGTCGGTGAACACCTGATGGCAACCGGCCTTTTCCAAGGCCTCGATCTGCATATCAAGCGACTGGTCAGCGGTCGAGACACGGGCATAACCGATTAGGGTGGTCATCCCTATATCCATCGTGCCGGGGTCGTTAGGATCACGCATTGGGCAACGTCTCCATGACGCCACCGGCAGGCCCGGCGGCGTCGGTTTGAGTGGGTTAGATGGTGGCCCGGAACGCCATATCGGCGGTCGGGATGCGGTCATAAATGGATGAATTGCTGCGATACAGAACGCGCTCACGCTCGACGGTATGCAACTGAAACACTTCGGCCCGCTCGATCACGCGGCCTGCGTCATCGAGGCGGTCGGCGTAATGGCCAGCGCGGTCGCGGCTGACCAGTTCCATGCGCGGCTGTGCGGCGGCCGGTGTCCAGTCGTTGGCCACGGTGGGCCAGCGCCGGGAAAAACCGCCGAGACTCGGCGACATTGCAGACCAGAGCACCATGCAGTCGGTGATGGCGTCCAGCTCGTCATCCAGCACGAAATACTGCACTTGATGGTTGACGATGCGATCAGCTCCGACAGCCCAGCGGGTCAGCGTCGTGAACTCGCGCACGCGCTCGGTCGTCTCGACCAGAAAGCCGTTCATGGCCTTTTGCCCAACTTTGCGGCAAGCCACCAGATAGTGCTTGTTCGGGTACGGTCGCCGGGCGACCAGCTCGATACCGTTGCGCAGCTTCAGCCCGAGCGCGGGACAATGAAAGTCGATCAGGGCGCATTCCGGCTCGTTGACACGGCACGCGAACATGCGGGGTACAAGGTGTAACAACATAGCGGCGTCTCCTTGCTCACTCGGCCTGCTCACTGCTGGCCAGTTCGTTCAACAGCGAAAGGATGTGATTGCGTTCGGCCGGTACTTCCCGGCCGGTTTTTGGATCGAACACAACGTGGTCGGCCTCGACGTAACGCAGCCGGTAGTAGATGCCTTCCTTGATGCGGTCGGCGGCTTCGGCGGCCTTGAATCGGGCGTTTTCCTCGTCTTCGCGGTGACTGCGCCCAAAGATGAACCACAAGGCCGCGCCGACGATGGCCAGCAACGGCACGAACCGGCCCAAGATGCTAACCATTTGGCCAAGACCTTCCTGAGCGCGGCCGAGGCTGCCGGTCGCCGCTGGCTGACCGTCTGACATGAACTGCACGAAGCTCGATCCGAAACCGAACATTGCGGCGATGGCCAGCAAGAGGATGAGCGGCGCGAACACATACAGCCAGTTGAACGACGCCTTTGGCGGGGCCTCGAACTCTTTGGCCCGTTGCGACTGCTCGCGCTTGGTTCCGCTCATGCCGCCGACGAACAGGCCAAGGCCACCAGTACCGAATCCAAGGCCTCCGCCGGTTCCGCTCCACTTCCCTTCGGTGGTTTCTTTGGCCACGATGGCCGCCAGTGCTACGCCTTCTTTTGCATTACGCATGTTCCTTTCCTCTGTGGTGTGTGTGGTGTGGAAAGCCAGCCGCCGGGCTGGCCTTCCTGACGGATTACGCTTCTTCCTCGGCGATCTTGTCGGCCAGTTCGGTCGCGCCCTTCAACGCCGGTTCGAGGTTCACGGTGTTGTCGGCGATCACGTCCCAACCGTCGTTGCCGTAGACGAACAGCACCCAGCCGGTTTCTGGCTTCTCGCCGCCGTCGCGCTCGACGTGAAACTGATCCTCGTCCGTGCTGAACATGGCCTTTTCGATGGCGGCCGGATCGACGCTCTTGGTCAGTACGGTTTCCTCGCCGTCAAAGACGGAAATCTTGTAGCCCTCGGCGAGTAGTCCTTTGATGGCCTCGCGTGCGATGCGGCGCTCGATGCGCTGGCGTTTCTCTACGTTCATGGTGTTGCCCTCCGTTGTGTCCGTCTATTGTCCGTTATTCTACTCTGTCCGTCAAACGTCTGCAAGCGAATGATGCCGGACAATTTCGCGCTGTCCGGCAAACGGTCGTTTGTCGGACTTGCTTAATGATAGTCTAATGGCTATCATTTGGATTGCACAATCCAAACAATGAGGAAAGGGGAATGAGTGACTGGCTGATACAGGCGCTTTGCCTGATGGGCAGCGTGATCGGGGTGGTTTTATTGGTGTCAATGATTAGGCGCGACGGCGATAACGAGTTGCGCGGCTTTTATATCTTCATGGGCTTGGCGGCCGTCCTTATTGCCCTTGTGTATTTCGTCGCGGACTCCCAGCAAAAGACTGCCCCGGCGGCCGAAGGGCAGCAGGTCGCGCCCGGCACGCAGCCGCCGGAACTGATCGGCAAGGTCGTCCGCGTCCTCGATGGCGACACGTTCGAGCTGCTGGTAGATGAGCGGCCGATACCGATCCGCATCCGTGTTACCGGCATTGATGCCCCGGAAAAAGATCAGCCATTTGGCCAGCAGTCGCGGCAGTCGTTGGCGGGAATGGTTGACGGCAACCCGGTCGCTGTTTTCGTGAAAGGCAAAGACCGCTACGGCCGCACGCTCGGCGCTGTCTACGCCAAGATATGTGCCCCTTCCGTCCCGTGCCACGCCGTTCATGTCAACGCGGAACAGGTCAAGGCGGGCATGGCATGGGCTTACCGTTTCCACGGTCAAGCCGTCGATCCGGCAATGCTGAAACTCGAAACGCAGGCCCATAGCGAGAGCGTCGGCCTGTGGTCAGCACCGAACGCTGTGGAGCCGTGGAAGTGGCGGCACCAAAAGGAAAACGTCAATGAAACTACCGCGCATCTGCCGGAAATAACTGAGAGGAAAGGGGAATGAATGAGGTAAGCGATGAATTCGGTGCGGTGTCGTCGCCGCTGGATGGCTTGCTGGGACAAATGGCCATCCTTTTTGGCTTGCTCTTTCTGCTTGTCGTCGTGGTTGCAGTCCTTCGGCGGGATGCCGGAGTAATCAAGGGCTTCGTGGCCATCACCTTATTTGGTGCCGTTATATGCGGTGTCATGCTTATGTTCGAGGAGGCCCGACAGCAACGCGAAGACTGGCGAGAATTTGCCGCCGAACACTGCAAAGTCATCGAAAAGCGAGACGGTCAGAGCACAACGGGCGTTGGTCTTTCGCTAACCGGCAAGGTCGGGACGTTCTTTGGCTCAACATCAGGTCAGACCGGCTACCAGTGCGACGACGGCGTGACTTACTGGAAAAACTATTGATGCGGGCCTGACATGAGCGGCCTTTCAATCAACACCCGGCAGCTCGCCGACCTGCTGAACATCAGCGAAGGCGAGTTAGTTCATGCGATGCGGTCAAGCGGAAAGCTGCACGGCGTGCCGTTCCCCGATGTGCTCGGCAACCATAAGGCCAAGGTGCGCAAATTCAATTTCGCGGCCGCTCTGCGGTTCGTGGATCAGGTCAACAAAGCCCGCTTGGAAGGGGGAAATAGTGAAAGCTCTTAAATCCACGGCCAGCCCGACGATTCAGGCCTATGGCGAGCTACAGGCAGCGTTTGAGCACTACAACGCCGCTCTGTTCGATGGCCAGCTCCCGCACTGCCTCATCACGATGCAGCGCGAAAAGCGCACCTATGGCTATTTCTCGTCGCGCCGGTTTGCCAACCGGCACGAAAAGACCATGACCGACGAAATCGCCATAAATCCATCCTATTTTGGTGTCGTTCCGCTGCTCGAAATATTGCAAACTCTGGTTCACGAAATGGCACACGCTTGGCAGTTCCATTTCGGCGAACCGGGCCGACGCGGCTATCACAACAAAGAGTGGGCCGACAAAATGGAAGCCATCGGCCTGATGCCTTCCGATACCGGCAAGCCCGGCGGAAAGAAAACGGGCGAGAAGATGGCCGATTATGCGATTGACGGCGGCCCCTTCATGCAGGCCACTGAGGCGCTGCTAAAGACCGACTTCCGCATTACATGGTTCGACAGGCACCCGCCTGCGGGAACCGAAATCGCGGCGATCTTCGGTGACGCCGACGACGGCGACGACGGCGGGCTGATCCAGCCTGCCCCGGCCGGGAACAAATCGAACCGGGATAAATACCGCTGCCCCTGCTGCGGTGCGCAGGCATGGGGAAAGCCGGGCCTCAAGCTGCTGTGCGGCAATGACGATTGCAACGCCGCGCCGTTCGAGTTGGCCATCAACTGACAAAAAGGAATATGCGATGAATCGAAATAGGAAGCTACTCTTGGCAGCGGCGGCGGGGGCTACCGCTGGGTGGCTCTGTACCATCATTTTGGCGACCTCCTTGGTGGTCAAGGTAGGCCATGCAGAACGTCGTGCTGAAAGCGCCGAAGCAGACGCCGCAACATGGAAGCGGCAGGCAGGCAAAGCCTACACCGAACTGGTGAAGGCCCGCGCTGGCACCGACAACGCGGCCGTGCTTATTCCTGCGGGCACTCGCATCGACTGCACCATGCAAATGACAACGGTGGACGGCCTGACAACGGCGAAGTGCGAGAGCGGCACTATTTACCCGCCTCGGGACTATTGAAGCGTCTCCCTACGGCCAGCACAAAAAAGCCCCGTATGGGGCTTTTTGCTGTCTGGTCAGTCGATACCTATGCCGCCACCTCGGGGCGGCCTTCTGTGGCCCTGTGCGGCCCGCTGAGGCGCATTGTTCGCCTGCCCCTGCCCTACCCCTTCCTTTTTGGTGCTGACAGGCTTCTGTGGGCTGGCTGGGGCCTTTTCAACCTGTCGGAAAGCCTCGGACACGCGCAAGGTGCTGCCGTCCGTCCCGGCGAGCTGCGCGAGCTGCTTGGCGGCGGCCTCGCCTGCGATCAGGACGGGAAACGCGGCGACGTTGTTGGCCAGCAGCCAAAACGTGCGCGTCACGCCGTCGCCGAAGCTGACCGATTGGGTGCCGTCCCGACCGCGTTCCAGCGAGACGCTGGCCAGCGGCACGGGCGACTGCGGCCCCTCGGCAAAGCAGGCGGCCGCGTGACGGTATTTGCTATCGGCGGGCATGTCCCGGCGCAACAAACAGCCGTCCGGCCGCTCCCTTGAATTGAGGCCACCGGCTAGCCATAGCCGGTTGAACGCCACGGCGTTCACCGGCACCACGAACCTGTCGTGATCGGCGTGCTCGCCCTTTTCCAAGGCCATGAAAACATCGGTCTTGCCGGGAACCGGCAGGCACCAAAGAAGACGGCAGGGATTGCTGTCGTCGGGCTTGGCCAGCGTGGCAGGGGCCTGTTTCTGGTCAAGCTCGCGCAGCTCGGCACGCCATGCCAACCGGCGGCGCAGATTGTCGAACATAGGGTGAATCCTCCATAGGAAAGGGCCAGCCTTACGGCGTGGCCCCTGCGGTTACTGCGGCTCGATCAGCCTGCGGCTTTCTCGTCATCACCGAACACGGGCTTGCCGTCCGGGCCGGTGTTGTACTTCGCATCGCATTTCGGGAAGCCGGTGCAGCTATAGAAGTCATACGGCCGGGGCTTCATGCCGCGTTTGACGGGCTTGCTCGTCCCGACACGGTGGGCCAGCTCCTTGCCGCATTTCGGGCACGCAATGCCGGTCGGCGGCGGCGGGGCTTTGCGCTCGCCGGGCTTGCCTTTGGCGTCCGGCAGCGTGGTCTTGCATTCCCGATCTGAGCAGGCCCAAAAGAACCCGTTTTGGCCCTTGATCCGGCGCAGCGGCTTGCTGCACGTCGGGCACGGATGCGCAACCGGCAGGTCGGCCGATTCCAGCTTGCCCAGCTCGTCATCGAGCGCGGCCCAAGCGGCCGACACAACGCCAAGGTAGTCGGCCTGCCCTTCTGCGATCTGGTCGAGCTGTTCCTCAAGGCCTCGGGTGTAGTCGAGGTCGATAAACGCGAAGCGGTCTACCAGACCATCGCGCACTACTTCGCCGATAGACGACGGCTGCAAATAGCCCTTCTTGTCGGCCACGATGTATTCGCGGGTCGTGATGTTGTCGAGGATCGCGGCGTAGGTGCTCGGGCGGCCGATGCCAAGGCGTTCCATTTCGGCGACAAGGGTAGGTTCCTTGAACCGGACAGGCGGCTTGGTCTTCTTGCTGAGTACGCGGCCGTCAGCCGCTACCAGCTCCGCGCCCACGGCGAGCGCCGGAATCGGATTGTTGGCGGCTTCGTCTGGTTCGCTGTCCTCGTCCTCGGTATCGTCGGCGTAGACGGCCAGCCAACCCGGCGTCAGCAGGGTGCGGCCGGTCGCCTTGAACGATACCGGTGTGCCCTCGGCGTCACCAATGAGGCGCACGGTACGGACGGCATACGTCGCATCGGCGAGCTGGGACGCGACCGCACGTTGCCAGATGAGTCGGTACAGTGCCCGCTCGTCGTCGTTCTCCCCGCATTCAAGATCGGCGGCATGGGTCGGCCTGATAGCTTCGTGGCCCTCCTGTGCGCCCTCCTTCGCCTTCCACTTGCGCGGCTTCTCGGCCAGCGGCAGACCTGCGCCTTGCGCATAGGCGGCAATGTCTGCCCGGCCTTCGTCGTCCATGTTCGGGGCGTCGGTGCGGTGGTAGGTGATCGCGCCTTGCTCATAAAGGCGTTGGGCCAGCTCCATCGTGCGCTTGGGCTTCAATTTGAGACGCTGACCGGCGGCCTGTTGCAACGTCGAGGTGGTGAAAGGCGCGGCAGGTGCCCGGCCCTTCTCGCTGTCCTCGTATTCGGCGACCGATACGTTGCGAACGGCGGCGGCGAGCTTGGCCAGCGCGGAATCCAGCAGGTAGCTTTCGCCCTCTGGCAAATGCGGTTTCGTGTCCCACTGTGCTTTCCATTTGGTGCTGTCGTCATTCTCGAAAATCAGCTCTGCGCCGTAGTGCTGAGTGACCTTGAATGCGGCAATGGCCCGTTCGCGGTCAACGACAAGGCGAACGGCCGGAGACTGCACGCGCCCCGCGCCAAGGCGCTGCCCGGTGGCATCGGACAATGCCGGGCTGACGCGGTAGCCAATGATGCGGTCAAGTGCCCGACGGGCTTCCTGTGCATGTACGCGCTGCATGTCGAGCGGGCGCGGCGCTGCGAAGGCCGCAAGGATTTTTTCCTTGGTGATGGCCGTGAACGTCACGCGCTCGGGATTCTTGAGGCGCAGCGCGTCGGCAAGATGCCACGAAATCGCCTCGCCTTCGCGGTCGGGGTCGGTGGCCAGCAACACGCGGTCGGCCTGTGCGACGGCGGCCTTGAGTTTGGCCAACACGCCTTGCCCGCGCTCGGTCGGTTGATAGGTCAGCTCGAAAGACGGCGGTTCGATGCCCAGCTCTTTCGGCGGCAGGTCACGCACGTGGCCAACGCTGGCCATGACCTTGTAGCCGTCGCCGAGAATCGCGCTGATTTTGCTTACTTTGTTCGGTGATTCCACGATTACCAATGTAGTCATTGGTCGTACTCCTATTCAGTCTTGAGCGGCCGGACAGCGCCCGGCCGCGTCTCTCGTCAAAGGCCTGCATCAATCCCACGGCTGCGCGAGCGCGGCGCGGGGGTCGGTTCAAGGCCTGCCATCTGTTTGAGCTTGGCCGGGGCGTCCTTCGGCAAGGTCACGTCCTTGCCGTTTTTCACGTCCTCGATGAGCGCCTGCTTGGCCTGCTCGGGTAGCTTTTTCCACGACACGCCAGCGGTGACGCCATCGAGCGGGCCGGTCTGGCCGTGGTTCAGCACTTCCTCGCGTTCCTCTTTGGCGCGGTCGTGCATCGCCTCGGTCTTCCGGTCTATCCCGGCTTTGACGGCAGCGGCCGAACGGGTTGCCCCTTTGGTGTTGCCGGTCACGCCATCGGCGGCCATGCTGCGCACCTCACTGAGTGCGGATTGCGCACCGGCCAGCACTTCGGCCGCGTGCCCGCGCTCTGCTGCTACGGCCGCATCGTCGGCGCTCGTCGTCGGGTCGTTGCGGGCTTCCATGTCGCGGGTACGCGCAAGGGTGGTCAGCCGTTCGGCAGTTATGGCGGCATCGCGTCTGGCCACCGCCATTTGCTCGGCCAGCATCCGGCGGGCAGCTTCGTCGCCACGGCTCCCGGCGAGGTCGTTCCAGTCGGAACCTTTCTCGCCGTCGTTGAACTGTGGGGCCATGACGCCGCCGCCGTGCTTCTCGGCGGTTTCGGTGGCCTTCACCAGTCCGACATTGACCTTTGGCTTGCCGCTGGCGTCCAGCTCCTTCGGCGCGTTGTGGTCATTGTCCGCAGCGATCAGCAGCGGCCGCGACGGGTGACGCTCGCGCAGCTCGGTGGCTACTGCGTCAAGATTGCCGCTGTCAAATGCCACGATGACCGGCTTGCCGTTCAGCAGACGCGAAACCGTGTCGGCTGTGGCGTAGCCTTCGGCGAGCACCAAAGGAGAATCGCCGTCTTGGGACAGCGCCTTGCGCGGATCGGAAGCACCGGCAACGGTGTAGAGGCCTGCTTTCCGGCCGCCCTTCATGAACGATTTGAAGTAGGGATTGACGCTTTGCAGCGTCCACAATTTCCCCTCGCCGTCTGTGCCAGGTATCAGCAGGTCGCCCGCTTTGAAAACCCGGTTGGCCGGGTCAGCCTCGCGCAGCGCCTTGGCTTCCTTGGCTGTCTTGGCGATCTTGATCCCGTGCGCGGCAGTCTCCGGCGAAACACTGTCCGGCACGACGCGCAGGCCTACCGGGTTGGCGATGCCTTTGGCTTTGCAATAGGCATTGTCAGCGGTCGCGGCCGGGGCCTCGTTCCACAACGCTTGCGCGGCGGCGGCGGTCGCTCCGTGCTCGGACTGGCGGGCCGCATCGCGTGCCTTGCGCTGCTCGGTCGCCTCGGCGGCCTGCCGCGCACGGTCGGCGGCACTGAGTTCCGGCGTCTTGCCTTCGGGCTTCCAATGCACGACTTCGCCGGTCTTGTAGTTCTGGATGAAGCCGCCCGGCGTGCGCCCGGCTTCGTGGTAGGCGTATGCGCCACTGGTGGCGCCGCCTCGGTCGCCCTCGACGGGCACGCGCTGCATCTTCCCGTCCGTGATGATCTCGCCCTTGAGCTGCAAGCCCGCATCCTTCAATGCGTCCTTGAACTGCTCGATGGCGGGCTTGGGTTCCGATGCAGTGACGACGTTGGCCTTGTCCACGTTCCACCGGGCAAGGCCCGATGTGGCTACGTCCACGCCCTCGGGCGCGTACCATGATTTTGCTTCCTTATCCCACTTGGCTCCCAGCGCCTTCGCCTCGTTCTTCTCGGCATAGGGCACGGCCAGATAGGTGCGCGATTGCATAGGCTTCTCCGGTTGCTCATGCAGAACGGCGCGGGTCGGTGCCCGGTCGGCATCGAGGCCGACGCGCTGCGCACGTTCTACGGCGGATTGCTCGGCGGCTTCGTCGGTCGCGCCAAATCCCCAAGCCTTGCGGCCGTCATCGAGCTGCACATAGACGGCGTTCTGGCCTGCATGATTGGCGGCATTCTCCGGCACGACGCGGCGGCTCTGCACGGTGTAAGCGGGCGACTCTTGGCCGGGCGTGTACGGCGCACTCTGCTGCTCGGCCTGCCGGGCCAGCTTGGCCGCTTCGTGCTGCTGGATAGCGGTGCGGAGTGTCGCAGGCTGGCTTTCGTCGTCGTTCGATATGAACTGTGACAAGCGCGTGCCGTTGTACTCGGTCATCAGCTTGCTATCGCCATACATTTCCGTGCGGATGCCGGACGGCTCGCCCTGCTGGTCGTGGTAGGTGATTTCGTAGAAGTCGCCCAGCTCGCCAGACGCGAAGCCGATACGGGCGGAATAGCCGTTACGCTCGGCCTCGGCTTTCATCATCTGCCAGCTTTCCAGCGGCGAATAACCTTCCACGGCATTTTCGTGATCGCGTTGCAGCTCGGCCGCAACCTCGGGCGCGATTTCCGGCACGGGCTGACGCTCGACGGTTTGCGTCTGCATCTGCTCCTGCTCGAAGTCCATCACATAGCCGCTTATGCGTTCGGCGTCGGACGCGGCCCGGAAGATCTCTTTTGGATCTTCCTTCAAGGCTTTAATCCACGAACCTACATAGGCTGCGTGCTGGCCCGGATCGTGGCCGATTTCGAGGCGCTCGCCCAACATCAGCGAGGCAATTTCCGCTCGTAATTCTTCGCGGGCGTAGCCCTCCGAACCGAACGGGTGCGCAAGGTCGCGGTCAAGCCGCGACGGGTGCCCTGTCCAGTGACCCAGCTCATGCAACGCGGTCGCATAGTAGTTGTCGGCGGTCGGGAACTGGTTACGTTCGGGCAGCGTGATGTTGTCCGTGCTGGGCCGGTAAAAAGCCCGGTCGCCGGGTTCGTGGCGAATGTCCGCTCCCGAATTGGCCAAGATGGCCTCGGCGCGGGCGTGACGCTCCGGCTCTGGCCCGGTTGGTCGTGCTTCCAGCGGCGGCAAGCCGTCGATCTGCGAGCCGTTGAACACCACGGCCATGAATGAGCGCGGCCGTTCGAGCTGCACGGTCACGGTCTTTTGCTTGCCGGTGTCCGGGTCAATGACCGGGCGGCCCTGCTCGTCGGTGGCCTTTCGTTCCTCGCTGAACTTCCAGTAGACGATATGGGTTCCCTTGGAACCCTTGCGCACCTGTGCGCCTTCGGCGGCGGCTTGGTTGTAGGTCATCCAGCGCGGATCACTGTGGCCCTGCATGTGCAGCCAAAGGCTGTTCATGCCACGGTATTCCTTGCCGGTGGTCGGGTTGTACGGCAAACGCAGCTCGCCGGGCTGCCACGGCTTTTGCCACGGCGCGGTGCCCTGCTCCAACTGCTCTATGATCCGCGCCGCGACTTCCTCGGCGTATTCCTTTTTCATCGTTAGTTACCCCCCTTCCGCACGGCCTTGCCGTTCACGACGATGGCTGTTCCTTCCGGGTCAGCGGACAAGTCCGCGTTCGAGGCCCACGCCTCGGCTTCGGACATGGCCGTTTCTTTGAATGCGCCGTTGGCTTCCGCTTCGGCCGCCGTGTGCTCGACCTGCACGCCGGGCGTGCCGCTGTCTTCGGGCGACTTGCTCACGACGGGATCGACACGCGGGGCCAAGGCGGTTTTCGCTTCCGCGACCTGCTGGGTGCTGCTCGCTTCTTCTTTGGTGCTCATGGCTTCTTCCTTTCTCGGTTGACGTACAAACACGGCAGTCGGGGCCGTGTACGGATTGAGCGCGGGAACGCTCACGGCGACCTGTTGGCCGACGCCGTAGCGGGCCAAGTAGCCGTTCAAAAAACCCTTGTTGAAATCGCCCGTGTTGTAGGCGGACAGGGCCGCCCGGAGTGCGGCCTGTTCGTTCGGATATTTCGGCAGCGCGTTGCTGTAGAACGCGGTCAGAACTCGCGCACCGGCTGCGAGGTTCTTGCAAGTGTCGAACATATCTTCGACGGTGTAGCCGAGCGATTTAAGGTTGGTACTGTTGACCTGCATGTAGCCCATATCGACGGAGTGCCCCGCGTCGATGGCCATGTAGGCAACGGTCACGGCGTCCTGCGCGGTCTTGATGGCGATAGGGCTTTTGAAGACGACCTTGCGGCGCTTCGGCTTGGTCTGGCCGTCTGCGGCCGTGACCATGATCGGGTTGCCCTTCTCGTCACGCTCGATCACCCACTTGACGTTCACATTGAGCGCCAAGGGGTTGCCGCCGCTCTCCACCTGAATGACCTTCTCTATCGTGGCCGGGGCCACGTTCGGCGCGCACGCCATCATCATGTCGAGGCCGATCATTGTTTGGTTACTCCCGTAGTGATGGCCGCCGGGTCGCCGATCACGGCGACCGGGCGGGCAATGCCGCGCACGCTGGCCAGCACAACGGGGCCAAAGTAGCGGCTGTCGAAGCTGCCCGCGCTGTAGCTGGAAAACAGCCAGACCTCGCCGGGCTGCACGATGTAGCGCCCGGCAGGCCAGCCCGGCAGCGCGGGCATAGCGGCGGTGTTCGGCAGGGCCACGCCGTTGACGGTCACGGGATGGCCCGGCTCGAACTGGATGGCGTCACCCGCTACCGCCGACACCGGCTTGAGTAGCGGGGTTACGCCGGAATCCTCGCAGTCACCGGGCGCGAGGTAGCCCCGTTCGCCCATGAGGCGAACAATCGGCGAGGCAGGCGGGCACACCTCGACCAGCTCGCCACGCTTGATGCTGGCCGCTTCGGCGGTCTGCACAAGCCAAAGCCCATGCGGGGCCGAGTCCGTGAAGTTGAGGCGCAGGCCTGCGTGATAGCCGGTCGTGATCGCAACGCCGATCACTGCGGCCGCGCACAAGGCGGCGATTCCGAAGCGGCGACCTTTCATTGGACGACAAAGCCCCCGTTGCTGTTGTTGGACGGCCCGGCGGCGGCCGGGGTGGGCTTGGATTGCTGGGCCACGCGCACAACGTCAGTCGGCACGGGCTTGAGTTTCGACCGCTTGGAGAAAACCGGGTCAAAGAAGTAGAGGATTTGGCGGCCGCGGATTACCGGCTGGCCAGCGACGAACACAAGCATTTCGCCCGGCGCGGTGATCTTCTCCCCGCTGGCGTCCTTGGTCGGGCCGGGCAGGCGCATGATTTCGTCGGGCGTCATCAGCGGTCGCTGCACTTCCTGATAGCTGCGCGACACGTTGTCGAGGACGGCACCGAACCGCTTGCCCGAAGTCGTCACCTGCTCTTTGACTACGGTGGTGGTGCCCGTCATCTTCGACATCCATTCGGCTGTCTCGACCTTGTTGGGCGCGTAGGCGATGCGGACGTGGCAGTTGGAAATGATGCTTTCGTAGTTTGAATAAGCCTTGTAGAGCTGCTGCACGTCCTGCGTGATGAGGTAGGCTTTCATGCCGTAACCGGCGATGTAGGCCAAGGCTTCCTCGAACACTTCGATTTTGCCGAGCGTCGGGAACTCGTCCAGCATCAGCAGCAAGCGGTGCTTGTGCGCCGTCTTGGCCCGGCCGTCGTCAAACTCCATTTCGTCGGCCATCGTGAGCACGATCATGGTCAACAATAGACGGGTAAGCGGCACAAGACGCTTGGACGTCTTCGGCGTCGAAATGAGATAGAGCGACACCGGCCGGTCGTGATCCATCAGGTCGGCAATCTTGAAGTCGTTGCGCGAAGTGTTCTCGCCAACGATAGGGTCGCGGTACAGCGCAAGGGCGTTGTTCGCCGTCGAAATGATGCTGCCCAGCTCGCGGGCCGGGGTGTTGGCCATGCGGGTGCCGACGCCGGTAATGACAAGCTGCGCTTCCCGGTTCGCCGGGTCGCCGTCATTGATGGACACCTCGCGCATTTCATCGAACAGCCCGGCCAGTGCTTTCGGGTCGCCGTCCGGGTCGTCTACAAGGTCGTTGGCCGTGTCCGGCGCGGCGAAGTCTCCCACGCCGGTCAGCATGTGGCCAATGTCCTGCAAGCAGGGCGTGCGGCCTACCTGTTCGCCCTTGTAGAGCGCATGCAGGATCAGCCCTACCAGCAGCTCGAACGCGGCACTACGGAAGTGGTCGGACTCGATGCCCTTGCCATCGGAGTCGATGACCATCAGCGCGATGTTTTGCGCGTCACTGACCTGAAAGCGGGTGCGGAACTGGATTTCGCCCAACGGGTTCCATGCGCAGCCGGTGCCCGGCTTCGCTGGGTCAAAGCGCAAGATCACGTTGTTGGCGTGCTTCTGACGCCAGCCCGAAGTCATGGCGTAGTTTTCGCCCTTACGGTCGAGCACGAACACCGAATGGGGCCAGCTCAACAGGGTGGGAATGACAAGGCCCACACCTTTACCCGAACGGGTCGGGGCAAGGGCGCAAACATGTTCCGGGCCGTCGTGCCGCAGGTAGTACGTGGTGCCTGTTTCGGGGTCGTCATAGGCCCCGCAGTAGACGCCCTGCCCTTGTTTGCCCTCACGGGGTAGCAGGCCGGTTTCGCGTACTTCGTCCAGCGTGGCGAAGTGTGCCGTTCCGTGAACGTCTTCATGCTTACGCGAGCTGCGCGTCTTGAAGCCGATCCAGAGAACATAGGTCAGCAGGCCGACCAGCACGCCGAGCGCGAAAATCACAAAGGCATAGTTGTAGGAATTGGGCGCTGAGTCGTAGAACTTGAACAGCCATCGCCACCAGTCGAAGGGCATATAAAGCTGCCCGAACAGTGACGGCCCAAGTGCCGGGTGGTAGCCAACCCGGTACGCAATAAATTGCGTACATATGCTGTTCAAACCGATGATAAACAGCACTAAATAAACGCCGCCGATAAGCCGCAGCTTACCCGCCGACGAATTTTTATCGCTCATAGTTCGACCTCGTTACTCCTGTCAGTGAATCGTCCACGTCCGTCCAATTGGACGACGCGACCTAGTTTCCATGTCGCCGCCTTGGCGACTACGCGGGGGGTGGATGGCTTGACCAACATTTCATCGCCGCGCTTCAACAACAGCACTTCGCTACCGTCTTCCATGCGCCTGCGACCTTGATATGTGGCCCTGCCTGCGTCGGTGGATTGCCAAAGCCGATGATAGTCTATAGACGATATTTTGTCTCTATTTTTGTTGCGTTCTTCAATCCATTTTTGCACCGCCGGGCCAGACTCCACGGGCTGCGCGGGCTTGCCGCTTGTCCGGCTTCCCGTCTGCTTGCCGGACAGGCCAGTTTCGGCCAGAAACGCCGCATCCATGTCGTTCGGCGCAGGGGTTGGCCGGTTCGGTTTCGGCTTGGCTGTCTGGCTTCCTTTTGGTGCTACCTCCATGCGCCATTCGTTGCGTTCCACCGTCCGGCCGTCCGGTAGCGTCACGCTCTCGCTGCCCATGTGATTGACACGCACGCGGTCGCCCACGGCCGCACCGCTATTTGCCACCGCCCTTTCAAGATCGACGCCCCATAGGGTTCGGTCTTCGCCGTTCCCGTCGCGCAGCGTGACGAAGTAGCTCTTGCGGTTGCCCTTGACGTGCTCGAACGGCGCTTTGCCGAAGTCCACCAGTTCGGCGAAGTCGTCGCGGCTCGATGCCTTGATTTCGGCCTGAAAGGCCTTCTCCATTTCCTTGTGCTCGGCCGTCTCGCGGCGCATCTGCTCCATCGCCGGATCGGTGAACGTGACCTTGAGGCCGTGCATACCGGCGAGCTGGGCTACTTCAAGCCGGAACTCGTCTGTGCCTTCCACGATGAGGGCTTGGCCCTCGAACCGCTTGGATGCCAGTTCGAGCGCAACCAGTGCCGCGCCGGTCGTGGCTTTCTGCGCCTGAACGTGCGTCTTCCGGTCGATAACCATGCCGCCGTCGATGGTGCTGTACGCCATCGTCCCGTCTTTCCGGGCCTTGGGCTTGAGCTTGTCGAGAACGACAGCCTTGGCCTTGTCGGCCCGGTCGGCGGTCAGTAGCTCTCCGTTCCAGCGGCGTGTCCGTTCCTCGCGGTCGCGCAGCACGGCCAGCGCCTCGGCGTTGCCTCGCTCGGCCTGCTGCGTAAGCCAGTCGGCCCAAGTGGGCATCGTCGTCTGTTTGAACAGCGCCTGACGGCGAGCGTCTGCGCTCTGCCGGTTCTTCTGGCGTGAGGCGTCGGCCTGCTGTTTGATAGTGCCGTACATCAGGCGTTTGGTCGGCCCCTTGCCCGCGACCTTCAAAAGCATTCGCTCTGTCTGGCTCCACTGCCTCACCTGCGCAGTGAAAGCCGCACTCTCGCGCTTGATCTGGTCGAGGCCCTGACGGCGGGCCAGAATGGCCGCCTGTCGCTCGCGCTGGTACTGGTTGAACAGGCCCGCAGTCGTCGGGGTATCCGGTCGCCGGGGTCGTGGCTCGTACCGCTTGCGGGTCGCCTTCGCCTCGGCCTGCCGTTCGGAAGGCTGGAACGGGCCAAGACGGTCGGTTAGGGCTTTCATGGAAAGGTCGCGGCCGACGTTGCTGGCCTTCGCCCAAATGCCTAAATCTGGCTCGCCGATGACAAGGCCAGCGCCGCGCTGGCGAACCTCTAGGCCGTGCTCGGCCGCTGCGTCGTGCAGCTCTTGCCAGCTCGTCGCCTGACGCATCGCCGGGGCCAGCTCGCGGGCCGCGTACCCGGTCAGCGTCTCGATGCCGCTGTGGGCCTCTGCGTCGGCGGCTTTGCCGCTTACCCGGCCGCGTCCGCCGCTTCCTGCTTGGCCAATAGCTGTTCTATCGCCATGTCCCGGCCGTCGCAGGCCGTCAGCGCGTTCTTTTCCTCGTTGCTGTAGATCACCGCGTGAATCACCCGGCAATAGCACCGAAGTTCTTTCGGAAGCGCGAACCATACGGCAGCCGGACAGCGTTCGCAGACCGTTGAGGGTTTTGGCCTCTGGTTCATCGGCAAACGAGAGATCGTAGGACTCTCGTAAATATCGTCGAAATCTACTATCGCGCTGCTCTGGTCGCTGACCTCGATCAAGCTGGATTCGGTCGCTTCGTTCTCTGGTGTGCTCATGGTTTCTATCTCCTAAGCCGTGGTCGTCATGGCGAAGCCCGTATTGGACTTCGAGGCGTTCGCAGGCCTCCATCAGCCTGCGCTTGTCGTAATAAGGTTCGATGTTCTGTAGGCCGGTCGGATGAACCTTGTTGATGGCCACATGCACATGCAGGTGGTCAGTATCGACATGCACGGCGGACACCCGTTGGTGATCGCCAAGGCCGATGGATTCGCAAAGTTCGTCTTCAATGGCGTGCAGGACTTCCAGCGGGGGCCGCTCGCCCGCCTGAAACGAAAAGACCATGTGATAGGTCTTTTCTCCCTTCGACCTGGTGTTGGCCGCCTGAGTGGCCAAGATCAGGATTGCAGCGTCGGCGGGGTCGTCCGTGCCGCAGTTGGTAACGCGGTAGCTTTCGACCTTCTCGCCTTTCGCGGTGTCGTTCGCGGTGTCCAGAATGTAGTCGGCTGTTCGCTGCCAGCTCGTCGGGTCGATGCCGCCCTTGGCCGCCACCATGTACCTGACCAGCTTGGCCGGGTTCGATGACTGGTGCGGCTTGCGCTCGATGCGATGGGCAATCATCTGGCCACCCGGATCATGATCGAGCGGACTTCATCCTGTAGGGCGCGAAAGTCCTTCATCATGGCTTCCACGTCCACCGGCCGGGCACCCTGCCCGCGCTTCTCCGCGAGCCACAATTTCAGCAACCCGGCCACCCGGCCAAGGTCGCCGTTCACGCGCACAAGATCGGCCACGGCTGACAGGTCAGCCCTTGCCCGAATAGGCGCGTTCAGTCCGGCCGCTTTCATGTAGGCGGACAACGACAAACCGGACTGAGCAGCCCGGTCGGCCAGCTCGGCCTTTTCGTCGTTGTTCACCCATACCTCTATTCGTTGGCCTCGGGGTCGGGTTCCTCGGCCCTTCCCTTTCGGTTTCTGTTCTTCGTCACTCATCAGTGCCCCTTTTCCATCGCGCCCGATGGCGCGGATTGGTGTCGTTGTCTTGCCCGGCTTGCGCCTCCTTTTTGGTGCCCGTGGCTCCTTTGTCGCGGCAGCGACCGTCAGCCTCGCAGAGCAGGATGCCGTCGAACCGCAGGTGAGTAAGGGGCGGTGTTGGACTGGTGCGGGCTTGCCCGTACCGGTACAACACACATCCTGCCCGCTACCTCTCTGCGATTGTAGGCGACTGTGCCCTGATGATCCAGCCAAAACCCGGCCCAAGGGCCGAAAACCGCGATGAATCGCACACAATCGCATAGTGTCGCGCAGAATCGCATAAAAAGGCTTGCCCAATCGCATAGAATCGCGTACAGTCGCATTAAA
>NZ_KV793381.1:0-612 GCF_001808475.1 Klebsiella sp. HMSC09D12
AATGTGTGTTCGAGTCTCTCAAATTTTCGCGACACGATGATGTTTCACGAAACATCTTCGGGTTGTGAGGTTAAGCGACTAAGCGTACACGGTGGATGCCCTGGCAGTCAGAGGCGATGAAGGACGTGCTAATCTGCGAAAAGCGTCGGTAAGGTGATATGAACCGTTACAGCCGGCGATGTCCGAATGGGGAAACCCAGTGCAATTCGTTGCACTATCGTTAACTGAATACATAGGTTAACGAGGCGAACCGGGGGAACTGAAACATCTAAGTACCCCGAGGAAAAGAAATCAACCGAGATTCCCCCAGTAGCGGCGAGCGAACGGGGAGCAGCCCGGAGTCTGAATCAGCTTGTGTGTTAGTGGAAGCGTCTGGAAAGTCGCAGGGTACAGGGTGATACTCCCGTACACTAAAACACACAGGCTGTGAACTCGAAGAGTAGGGCGGGACACGTGGTATCCTGTCTGAATATGGGGGGACCATCCTCCAAGGCTAAATACTCCTGACTGACCGATAGTGAACCAGTACCGTGAGGGAAAGGCGAAAAGAACCCCGGCGAGGGGAGTGAAAAAGAACCTGAAACCGTGTACGTACAAGCAGTAGGAGCCCAA
>NZ_KV793382.1:0-55492 GCF_001808475.1 Klebsiella sp. HMSC09D12
GCGGCAAGCGCTGAAATCCCCGGGAGCTTACATCGGTAAGTGACCGGGGTTGAAGCGTGCAGCCAACGCCTCTGCGGCGCGAAAGGCGCAGGTTAAATTTATTTGGCGTCGGTCGCCGTACCGTTCGCATGCCAGGTAAACACACCGAATTCGAAGCCTTTCAGGTCGCCCTTCTCGTTCCAGGAGAGCGGCCCCATCACGGTCTCAACCGTTGCCCCTTTCAGGTATTTCGCGATTTCAGCCGGATCGTCAGACTGATTCAGGCCCGCTTCCAGCGACTGCAGCGCGGCATAGGTGGTCCACACGAACGCGCCGCTCGGATCCTGTTTCTTCGCCTTGATCGCATCCACAATCGGTTTGTTCGCCGGAACCTGGTCGTAGTTTTTCGGCTTGGTGACCAGCATACCTTCCGCAGAAGCGCCCGCGATATTAGACAGCGACACGTTGGCGACACCTTCCGGCCCCATAAACTGCGTTTTCAGGCCAGCGGCGCGAGACTGACGCAGGATCTGCCCCATCTCCGGGTGATAGCCGCCGTAGTAAACGAAGTCGATATTCTCTTTTTTCAGACGCGCCACCAGGGTGGAGAAGTCTTTCTCGCCGGCGGTGATGCCATCAAAGAACACCACGTTGGCGCCACCCTTCTTCAGATTATCCTGTACAGCACGGGCCAGGCCTTCGCCGTACTGCTGCTTATCGTGAACAATCGCGATACGCTGTGGTTTCACGCTTTCCAGAATATATTTGGCGGCGGTTGGCCCCTGGTCGGAGTCCAGGCCGGTAGTGCGCAGAATCAGGTGATAGCCGCGAGCTGTCAGCTCCGGCGCGGTGGCCGCCGGGGTGATCATCAGCACGCCTTCATCTTCATAGATATCAGACGCCGGCTGGGTGGAAGAAGAGCACAGGTGGCCGATAACGTATTTGATACCGTCGTTAATCACTTTGTTGGCGACGGCAACCGCTTGTTTCGGGTCACAGGCGTCATCGTACTTTACCATCTGCAGCTTATTGCCTTTGATACCGCCTTTAGCGTTGATATCCGCAATAGCCTGCTCTGCGCCAGTGAACTCCTGGTCGCCGTACTGCGCTACCGGACCGGACATCGCGCCAACAACGGCCACTTTGATATCCTCGGCCATTGCCGCACCGCTCATGATTAAGGCAATACATCCTGCCAGTAACGCTTTACCCTTCATATTCATCCTGAGGCTCCCCATTATTATGGTTTTTGCATTTGTTGTGATGTTGTTTATTAGCGCATTATTCTAATTAGACACATAAGTAAAGCATATGATAGTTAGATTAGGGTCTGCCGCCTGCGCTTTTGCAGCACACTATGCTAAACATACCGTCATTCAGGAGAATTGGAAACGATAAAATTGCGGAGTATGTAACAGATAAGTGACAAATAAAAACCCGCGCCGGAATAAACCGAACGCGGTGGCATGAGCGACGGTACTACCAGCCCGCAGGCAGGTAGCCAAAGGCGGAAGCAATGGCGTAGGCGGCGCTGCAAAGATAGAGCAATACGATGAAGATCTGGATTAAAGGATGCGTAATCAGCGCCGGGCAGGTCCAGCCGGGATTGATATCACCCTGCCTGCGAGAGCCTTTAAGGATCAGGATCGGCATGATAGATAAAATCACCCCGCTAAATACCCCGGCAAAATAGAGCGCATTCACGAAGGATACCATCCCACTGTAGGCCAGAATGAAAGGCGGTACGGCGACCACTAACAGCACCTTAAAGCGTTTCAACGGCTGCTCGTCGTTGCCAAGGCGAAACTGATCGAAGATATTGGTCAGGAAGCTGCCGCCCAGCCCCCAATAGGAGGTCAGCATCGCGCAGAGCGCAAAAAGGTTTGCCGAGAAGAAGGCCCACTCGCCGAGCGCACGACCCCAGGAAATGGTCGCCACATCAGAAATATTATCCAGCCCGCTTAATGCAATCACCGAGAGCGGGACCAGCGCCAGCAGGCAAAAGGTTAATAACATTCCCACCATAATGGCCTTCGGCAGTTTCTCCGGTTTATCAGCGAAACCGCGCGCCATTTCCGGCACGATATACTGCGCGGAGAAGCAGAACGCGACAACGTTAAATACCGGCACCATATACAGCCAGTTACCATCCAGCAAATAGCCGACGCTGGCGGTCTCTTTCAGCAACGTCGCGGCGACAAGTATGGTTATCATGACGACCATGCCGATACTGATAAATTTCTCGCCCCGGCCAATCGCCTTCAGGCCAAGATAAAGTACCCCGGCCGCCGGAATAAAAAACAGCGCGCTGCCGAGAGCCGGCGAGATACCGAATAACGAATGCAATAATTTACCGCTGCCGGTCATATAGGCCGTCAGCGCGCCGACGCTGTTGACGCAAACAGAGAGGAACATCATCAGCGCGCCAAAGCGGCCAACGTAGCGCTGCGACAGGCCGCTAAGCTGCAGATGCTTGCGCGTGCGCAGCGTCGACTCCGCTACGTAGAGCATGGTAATGGTCGTCAGACTACCGACCACAATCAGCCAAAACAGCAGCGGCAGAAAGCCCGCTTTGCTGGAGGCATAGGCGATGGATAGCACCCCAGCGCCGATATTGGTGCCGACGATCATTGACACGCCTTCAATGAAACTCAGGGATTTTGCAGGTACAGCGGTACGCTCCCGGCTCGTCAGAACCGAAGAAAAGGTGGAGTTGTCAGACATAATATTTTCCGTTTTATTCCGGCAGCGTGCGCTGCCGGAAAAAAGGTGATATCAGGGTGATAAACCACTCACGCTGAGCATGAATAACCAGTCTGCGGCCTCCTGTTTCTGTTCGGCTTCCGTGCCGCCGCAGCCTGACCGGACGAAAAGTTAGCGCTTCAGCACGCGGGCCAGAATATCCAGCGCTTTCGTAAACTGCGCATCCGGAATCGTTAACGGATAGAGGAAGCGAATAACGTTGCCATAGACGCCGCAGCTCAGCAGCAGCAGGCCGTTCTCCTGGGCTTGTTGCTGGATTTGACGGGTGATCTCCGCCGACGGCTCCCCGGTTTGCGGATCGTTAAACTCCACCGCCACCATCGAGCCCTGACCGCGAACGTCAGCAATGGCCGGGCAGCTTTGACGCGCCTGATTCAACACCTCTTTCAGATGGCTGCCTAAGCGCTCAGCGCGCTGGCACAGCTGTTCTTCTTCAATCACGTCCAGCACAGCGTGCGCCGCCGCGACCGCCAGCGGGTTACCGGCATAGGTGCCGCCCAGGCCGCCCGGCGCAGGCGCATCCATCACCTCGGCGCGACCTACCACGCCGGAGAGCGGGAAACCGCCGGCCAGGCTTTTGGCCATCGTCATCAGGTCAGGCTTCACATCATAGTGCTGCATCGCAAATAGCTTACCGGTGCGCGCAAAGCCGGTTTGTACTTCATCGGCAATCAGCAGAATGCCGTGGGTATCGCACAGCGCGCGCAGCGCCTGCATAAACTCAGGCGGGGCAACGTTAAAGCCGCCTTCCCCCTGAATCGGCTCCAGCACAATCGCCGCCACCTGATCGGCCGCGATATCCGCTTTGAAAATGCGCTCCAGGCTCTTCATCGCGTCGGCGGTGGTAATGCCATGGGCGGCGTTAGGGTAGACGGCGTGATAAACCGAGCCCGGGAACGGGCCGAAACCAATCTTGTAAGGCGCCACTTTGCCAGTCAGCGCCATGGTCATAAACGTACGACCGTGGAAGCCGCCGCCGAAGGTAATCAACCCCGGACGGCCGGTATAAGCGCGCGCGATTTTCACCGCGTTTTCAACCGCTTCTGCCCCCGTGGTAAAAAAGGCGGTTTTCGCCGGACCGTCAATCGGCGCCAGTTCGTTAATCCGCTCGGCCAGCGTGACATAGCTTTCGTACGGGACAATCTGGTAAGCCGTGTGGGTAAAGGCCTGCAGCTGCTGTTCAACGGCGGCAACGATTTTTGGGTGGCGATGGCCGGTATTCAGCACCGCGATGCCGGCGGCGAAATCGATCACCTCATTCCCTTCAATATCCCACAGCGTAGCGTTCTCAGCTTTCTCAACAAAGTAGCTGCACATCACCCCTACGCCGCGTGGAGTCGCCTGCTGGCGACGCTGATTCAGTTCTGAACTTTTCACCGGGAATCTCCTGTCATGTGTGTCACGTTATCGCAACAAATCCGAAACTATGTCGTTTATTTACACAGGATTTGGCCCTATAATCGAGTACCAATTCAGATTATCTGAGGGATCCAATTGCGTTCGCTTATCGCAGACCTGGTGCTGGTCAGATTGCAGAAAGAAACCGATCCGCTCCTGCACAAGCGCCTTTACAAGGCGATTCGCCACGCCATTCTGGATGGTTCTCTCCCGCCCCATAGCCGGCTGCCGCCGTCGCGGGATCTGGCGGGGGAACTAGGAATGTCTCGCAACACAATTTTAACAGTTTACGAACAACTCCTGGCTGAGGGGTACGTTGTGTCCCGTCGCGGCAGCGGCACTTTCGTGGCGAAAACGCTGCCCGATATGTTTCTTCCCGCCAGCAGCGCCAACGAAAGCCATCCCGCGCAGCCCCCCAGCGGGACTCTTTCCCGTCGCGGCCAACATCTGCTGGGGCACATCAGCGCCAGCCCGCGTCAGTGGGGGGCGTTTATCCCCGGCGTACCGGACGTCAATGCATTTCCCCACCCGCTGTTCAGTAAAATTCAGGCACGCATCAGCCGCCGTCCAAAACCCGAACAGCTCAGCTATAGCTGTAACGGCGGTACCGCCGAGCTGCAGCACGCGTTGGTGGACTATCTGAGAGTAGCGCGCGGCGTTCTGTGTCAGGCAGATCAAATTCTTATTACTGAAGGGATCCACCAGGCCATCGACCTGATCACCCGCATGCTGTGCGACCGCGGCGATCTCGCCTGGGTGGAGGAGCCTTCCTACTGGGGCATTCGCCACGTGCTGGCGATGAATGAAGTGCGGGCTGAGCCGATTGTGGTGGATGCCAGCGGCCTGTGCCCGCCCGAAAGCGTAGCCGAAGCGCCGCGGCTGATCTTCGTTACGCCATCCCATCAGTATCCCCTCGGCGCGGTAATGAGCCTTGAACGCCGACAGCGCCTGCTCACCCTGGCCCATCAGCACGGCAGCTGGATTGTGGAAGATGATTACGACAGCGAGTTTCGCTTTTCCGGCCAGCCGATCCCGGCACTACAGGGCTTAGTCCCCGAAGCGCCGGTGGTCTACGTCGGCACGTTCAGTAAAACGCTCTACCCGGGGCTGCGGCTGGGCTACGTCGTGCTGCCTCGACCGCTTGCGGCTGAACTCAAAAACGCCCATGCCGAGCTCTACCGCGGCGGCCATTCGCTTATCCAGCTGGCGCTGGCGGAATTTATCAATGCCGGTCATTACTCGGCGCACATTCGTCGTATGCGCCTGCTCTACAGCCGCCGTCGCGTCTTTTTGACCGAACTGATTCAGCGGCACTGCGGAGCGCATGCGCTGTCGGACTTCAGCGACAATGCCGGACTGCATCTGATTCTGAATTTGCCGGATGAGGCAGATGACGTGGCGATTGCCCGCGATGCCAACGCGCGCAATATTTTAGTGCGTCCGCTGTCGCGCTATTACCTGACGGCGCAGCGGAAGAAAGGACTGTTGATGGGGTTTGCTTCGCAGCCGGAAACGCAGATGGAGCCAGCGTTCAACGTGCTGCTTGAGTGTCTGAACAGGCACTGCCCGCAGGCGCTGACGGAGGCAGAAAAACAAAACGCCCCAACGTAATGTGGGGCGTTATCGGAGGACTGGCGCGCAGATTAGGCTTCGATAGCGGCGCGCAGTTTTTTCATGGCGTTCTTTTCAAGCTGCCGTACTCGCTCGGCCGATACGCCGTAGCGATCCGCCAGCTCCTGCAGCGTGGACTTATTGTCTTCGTCCAGCCAGCGGGCGCGGATGATATCCTGACTACGTTCGTCAAGACCCTGCATCGCGTCGGTCAGCTTGTTCGCCGCCTGCTCTTCCCAGTTGTCGTCTTCAATGCCGTCGGCAAAGTTAGACGTTTTATCCTGCAGATAGAGCACCGGGGCCATCGGCTGGCTATCGGATTCATCATCCGACGACATGTCGAAGGTCATATCCTGCGCCGCCATACGTGACTCCATCTCACGCACGTCTTTGCTCGATACGCCCAGTTCGCGAGCCACCATTTCGACTTCGTCCTGGTTGAACCAGCCCAGACGCTGCTTAGTTTTACGCAGGTTAAAGAACAGCTTACGCTGCGCTTTCGTGGTCGCGACCTTCACAATACGCCAGTTACGCAGAACGTATTCATGAATCTCCGCTTTGATCCAGTGCACGGCGAAGGAAACCAGACGCACGCCCACTTCCGGGTTAAAACGGCGCACGGCTTTCATCAGGCCGATGTTGCCTTCCTGAATCAGATCCGCCTGCGGCAGGCCATAACCCGAGTAGTTACGAGCAATATGAACAACAAAGCGCAGGTGAGACAGGATCAGCTTTTTCGCTGCTTCCAGATCGCCCTGGTAATGCAGCTTTTCAGCAAGCTCCCGCTCTTCATCAGCCGACAACATCGGCCAAGTGTTAGCAGCCCGGATGTACGATTCCAGGTTACCAACGGGGGCTAAGGCTAAAGTTTGCATATCTTTGGTCATTCAAATCCTCTCAATCGATATCTTCTGGCACCATTCTGTCCTCACAGCGGAACAACAAACATGCCAGCATTGATGAGCAACGAGAATATCACTCACATTAGTATCAGACAGTGATTTTATCCACAAGTTCCATGCAACGATGTGAATAGATTACGCACAAAATGTGACATGGTTATGAAGTTTAGGGAAGCGTCGACAGGGACTCTTTCCCTGCAGAGAGATATTCAGTGCAGGGAAAGATTATACCAGATTTTTACTACTCGGGAGTAAAGTGACGTAAATGTTGTACGGTTGCCAGCCAGGCGGCGACCCAGCCAATCATTGAGCAAACAATCAGCATCAGCAGGCACTCATCAAAGCCTAAGCCGCTGAGTTCAAACTGCGTGCCGAAGACTTTCGCCACTTCGGTGACCGCCGACGAAAGGCGCATGACCATAATTTCCGACAGGATCAGCGACAGAAACGCGCCGGAGAACCCCAGCAGCGCACCGCCGTAAAGAAAAGGACGCAGAATAAAGCCGTCGGTTGCGCCAATCAGTTTCTGCACGTTAATGGTATCGCGGCGGGCGAAAATGCTCAGACGCACGCTGTTGCCGATCACCAGGAACACCGCCGCCACCATCAGTACGCCGATCATCGCCGAAACGCGTCCGACCAGCCCGGTCAGCGACGAGAGGCGCGCAAACCAGCTATCATCCATTCGGACTTCATCAACGCCCTGAACATGGCTCACGCGGTCGCGCAGCGTGTTCAGCGCTTCGACACTCTGGAAATCAATTTTCGGCACGACGATCGCCACTGCCGGCAGCGGGTTCTCTTCCAGCATATCCAGCGCGCCGCCGAAGCCTGACCAGTTGCGGAATTCGCCAAGGGCTTCATCACGCGACAGATAGTTGACCTTCTCGACGCCCTGCTCCGCCTGCAGCTGACCGACTACCCGCGCAGCGGCATCGTCATCCAGCGTTTTCTCCAGATAGACGGTGATTTGCGGCGTGGGATAATACTGCGACGCCGCGGTGCTGACGTTTTTGTAGACCATGTAGCACACGCTTGGCAGGGTCAACGAAATGGCGATAACCATCACCGTCAGGAACGTCGCCAGGGGCGTGCTTTTCAGATCCTGCACCGCACCATGCCAGGCATAGCGCACCTGTTCATTGAACACGTTGCTCTTGCGGGAAGCCGGATTCGGCGCCGCCTTAGGCCGCTTCGACGTATTGCGTCCACCGCTGCCGCCCGCTCCGCCCGCATTGCGGAAACGATCGAATCGATTGCCGAACCGGCGAATGTGGTTCATTGCCTCGCGCTTATTCACCGATATGGCCTCCATGCATATGCCCCTCGCTGAGGGACAGAACGCGATACGGACGACTGGAGATAAGCCCCAGATCATGCGTCGCCATCAGCACCGTCACCCCAACGCGGTTAAACTCTTCAAACAGACGTAAAATCCCTTCCGACAACGCTTCGTCGAGGTTACCGGTCGGTTCATCCGCCAGCAGGACCGCTGGTTTGTTGACCACCGCGCGGGCGATACCCACGCGCTGTTGTTCCCCGCCTGAAAGCTGAATCGGCAGGTTTTTCGCTTTGTCCAGCAGCCCGACTTTATCCAGCGCCGCCGACACGCGACGGCGAATGTCATCGCCGCTGGCGCCGGCGATAATCAGCGGGATCGCCACATTATCGTAAACGGTACGGTCCATCAGCAGATGGTGGTCCTGGAAAATCATGCCAATCTGACGGCGCAAAAACGGCACTTCGCGGCTCTTCAGGCGGCTAATGTCATGGCCGCCGAAAAGGATTTTGCCGGCGCTGGGCCGCTCGATACCGCAGATAAGCTTCAGCAGGGTACTTTTCCCCGCGCCGGAATGGCCGGTCAGAAACGCCATCTCACCCGCCTGCAGGTGAAAAGTCACCCCCTGCAGCGCTTGTCTCCCACCGAGATAGGCTTTGCTGACTTGTTCAAAGCGAATCATTTTTAATCCTCTCGGGCAAAAAGTGCCTCAATAAAGTCGCCCGCATTAAACGGACGCAGATCTTCAATACGTTCGCCAACACCGATGTAGCGAATCGGAATACCGAACTGATCGGCAACCGAGAAGATAACCCCGCCCTTGGCGGTACCATCCAGCTTAGTCAAAGTGATACCGGTCAGTCCAACCGCCTCATGGAACAGTTTGGCCTGGCTAATCGCGTTTTGCCCGGTGCTGGCGTCAATGGTCAGCATGACCTCATGCGGCGCATCGACATCCAGTTTTTTCATGACGCGGACAATCTTCTTCAGTTCTTCCATCAGGTGCGATTTATTCTGCAGACGACCCGCAGTATCGGCAATCAGGACGTCAATGTTGCGCGCCTTCGCCGCCTGGATGGCATCGAAAATAACCGATGCCGAATCCGCGCCGGTATGCTGGGCAATCACCGGAATATTGTTGCGTTGACCCCACACCTGAAGCTGCTCTACCGCCGCCGCGCGGAAGGTATCGCCCGCGGCCAGCATCACCGATTTGCCCTGCTGCTCAAACTGACGCGCCAGCTTGCCGATGGTGGTGGTTTTACCGACGCCGTTGACGCCAACCATCAGAATTACAAATGGCGCCTTGCCTTCTACGTTCAGCGGCTCGTCCACCTTCGCCAGAATATCGCCCATCTCTTCTTTCAGCAGGCCGTACAGCGCCTCGGCGTCGCGCAACTGCTTGCGGCTGGCGTCGTTGGTAAGATTAGTGATGATCTTACGGGTGGTTTCCACGCCGACATCGGCAATCAGCAGCTGCTCTTCCAGCTCTTCAAACAGATCATCGTCGATTTTCTTGCCGCGGAACAGACTGATAAATCCGGAACCGAGGTTCTGCTTGGTTTTTATCAGGCTGCGTTTGAGGCGAGCGAAGAACCCTTCTTTGGTGGGTTTTTCCTGCTCTAACGGCGTCACCACGGTTTCGTCCGGCACCACTTCCACGGCGTTTTCCGCCGCATCGGCTGCAGCCAGCGCCTGCGCTTCCAGCTCTTCGTCAGTGATTTCGGCTTCTTCTACCGGCTCAACGATTTCCGGCTCTTCAATGACAGCCTCTTCACCTTTTTCAACAACGACAGCTTCCGGTTCGGCAATCACCTCTTCCGGCGTCAGCTCAACTATAGCTTCAGCCACTACCGGCTCGGCGATAGCTTCTTCAACTACAGGCTCAGCGACAATTTCCTCAACCACAGGCGGTTCTGCAATCGTCTCAACTGCCGGGGAGTCGACAACCGCCTGCGGCTGTTCGCTCTCCACAACCTGCCCGGTCACCTCGACCACCTCGACGGCAAAGGCTTCGGCATCCTGGTGCTCCGTCGCCGGCGCGTCGACCGTTTCCGGCGCAGCCGCAGGCGTTTCGCTTTCCGGAGCCTGTTCTTCAACCTCTTGCTGGGCTTCTACTTTTTGTTCTGCGTCGGTTTCCTGCGCCTGTTCTTTTTGACCAAAGCCCAGCCAGGAAAAGAAGCCACGTTTTTTGTCTTTCGCCATTTGCGACTACACTCCTCGCTGTTAATTCATGGCACAGCTTCGGCCTGTTGATAGCGGAAGCTGAAAAATGATGAAATTAGTCGGATAGTCTACCACTTAACTTAACTCGCATCACCGCCCCCGGATTAAGGTTTCGTCAACCGCTGGCGATCGTTAGAATAGCAGCCCGGAAGTTGAGACTTGAGCAAAGAAATGAAGAAACCAAACCACGCAGGCAGCGGTCAGATCCGTATTATCGGCGGGCAATGGCGAGGCCGTAAATTACCGGTGCCGGAGAGCCCGGGTCTGCGCCCGACCACCGACCGGGTGCGCGAAACGCTATTTAACTGGCTGGCGCCGTCGATCGTTGACGCGAGCTGCCTCGATTGCTTCGCCGGCAGCGGCGCGCTGGGCCTTGAAGCCCTCTCCCGCTACGCGGCTAACGCCACGCTGCTGGAAATGGAACGCGGCGTCGCGCAGCAGTTGCAAAAAAATCTGGCGACTCTCAAAGCCAGCAACGGCAAAGTCGTGAATACCAATACCTTAGCGTTTCTTGCTCAGGCGGGCACGCCGCATCACATCGTGTTTGTCGATCCCCCGTTTCGCAAAGGGCTGCTTGAAGAGACGCTAAAGCTGCTGGAAAACAACGGCTGGCTTAGCGATGAAGCGCTCATCTACATTGAAAGTGAAGTTGAAAACGGGTTACCGCCGGTGCCTGTAAACTGGCATCCGTACCGTGAGAAAGTAGCCGGACAGGTCGCCTACCGTCTCTATCAACGTGAGGCACAAGGAGAAAACCATGCTGATTAACTTTGGCCGCTTGCTGATGCTGTGCGTGTGGGCGTTTTTATTGCTGAATCTGTTCCAACCGTTCCCAAAGCCGCTCAATATCTTTGTTAACGTGGCGCTGATCTTTATGATTCTGATGCACGGCCTGCAGCTCACGCTGCTCAAGGCGACGCAGACGAAAGAGATGCCGCCGCTGGGGCGCTTCGAACAGATTCGTATTTTCATCTTCGGCGTGTTCGAACTGGTCGCCTGGCAGAAAAAGCTCAAGGCGACCCTGAAGAAGAAATAAGGCCGAATAAAAGGTTCAGGGCTCGGGCGTAAAACCCATAAACCGCGAACCTTTATAGCTCAGTACGCCCTTATCGCCGACGCTTAGCGCATGATACTGCGGCGCCTGCAGACGAAAAACCACTTCCAGCCCGCCGCTTTCCGGCCTGAAGCTTGCTTCATAACGCATTTCGCTGCCGGCAGGCATCACCGTCTGCTGGCGCGAACGGCGATCGTTAATCACCTTCTCCCGCTTATTGCTCACCACCACCCGTTTTTGCAACAGCGGCGCGGCATCGTTATCCATTTTTTCCCGACGCTGCTGCACATAGCGATACGACGCGGCAACCGCAATGATGGCAACGGCAACCATAAAAAACAGCGGAACTTTACTCATTCACCTTGCCCCCAGGAATTATCAGGAATAAGCATACTGTGGCTTGATTATCATTGTCATCTTCCTCTGCAAACCACTACACTGAGATTCAGTACTGTAAGTACAATCACTTACGTAATGATAACAGATACAGGGACTTACTATGCTTTGGTCATTTATTGCTGTCTGTTTCTCCGCATGGCTTTACGTCGATGCGTCTTATCGTGGGCCTGCCTGGCGTCGCTGGGTGTTTAAACCCGTCACGCTGATCCTGCTTCTGTTACTGGCCTGGCAAGCGCCGATGTTTAACGCCATCAGCTATCTGGTGCTGGCGGGGCTTTGCGCCTCGCTGGTCGGCGACGCGCTGACCCTGCTGCCGCGGCAGCGGGTAATGTACGCCGTGGGGGCATTCTTTCTCTCGCATCTGCTCTACACCATCTGGTTTGCCAGCCAGCTGACGCTATCTTTCTTCTGGCCGCTGCCGCTGGTGCTGCTGATCCTCGGCGCGCTGCTGCTGGCGATTATCTGGACGCGTCTGGAAGAGATGCGGATGCCGGTGTTTACCTTTATCGCGATGACGCTGGTGATGGTCTGGCTGGCCGGGGAGCTGTGGTTCGCCCGCCCGACGGATACCGCCCTGTCCGGCTTCGCTGGCGCGGCATTCCTGCTGCTCGGCAACGCGGTCTGGCTGATCAGCCATTATCGCCGCCGCTTCCGCGCTGACAACGCGATCTCCTCGGCATTTTACTTCGCCGGGCACTTCCTGATCGTCCGCGCGCTTTATTTGTAATTAAGCGCTTGACTCTGGAGTCGACTCCAGAGTGTATCCTGCGGGTAATGAGAAAATTATCATTACCCGGAGGGTCCTATGTCGGCTCCAGAATCGCAGGATAAAAAAGTCCCACACTTCTCATCGTTAAAATTTACCCCTGCCGCGCAGCCGGCGGAAAGCTGCTGCGCGGACCACGCCTGCCGCAGCGAAACCACCGAGGAAAACGAGGCTCTGAGTCACGCACGCTTTAGTTGGCTGGTAGAAGGCATGGATTGCGCAGCCTGCGCGCGCAAGGTCGAAACCGCCGTTCGCCAGGTACCGGGGGTCAGCCAGGTGCAGGTACTGTTCGCCACCGAAAAGCTGCTGGTCAACGCCGAGGGCGATGTTGGTCCGCAAATCGAAAGCGCCGTGCGCGCCGCGGGCTATCAGCTGCGTGATGAAAACGCGCCACGGGCAGAGGCGCCCACCTCGTGGCTGCGCGAGAATCTGCCGCTCATCACGCTGGTCATCATGATGGGACTAAGCTGGGGGCTGGAGCAGTTCAGCCCGCCTCTGGGCGAAATCGCCTTCATCGCAACCACGCTGGTCGGCCTGTGGCCGGTCGCCCGGCAAGCGATACGCCTGATCAGAAGCGGAAGCTGGTTCGCCATTGAAACCCTGATGAGCGTCGCAGCCATCGGCGCGCTGTTTATCGGCGCCACCGCCGAAGCGGCGATGGTCCTGCTACTGTTTTTAATCGGCGAACGTCTTGAGGGATGGGCCGCCAGCCGCGCGCGGCAAGGCGTCAGCGCATTGATGGCGCTGAAGCCCGACACGGCAATCCGCGTACGCGATGGTGTGCGTGAAACCGTAGCCCAGCGCGACCTGCGCCCCGGCGACGTGATTGAAGTCGCCGCCGGAGGCCGCCTCCCTGCCGATGGCCAGCTACTCTCCCCCTTCGCCAGCTTCGATGAGAGCGCTTTGACCGGTGAATCCGTACCGGTAGAGCGTAACGCCGGGGAACGCGTAGCGGCCGGCGCCACCAGCGTCGATCGTCTGGTACAGCTGACGGTGATCTCCAAACCGGGCGACAGCGCTATCGATCGTATTCTTAAGCTGATTGAAGAAGCGGAGGAGCGCCGCGCGCCGATTGAACGCTTTATCGATCGCTTTAGCCGCATCTATACCCCGGCGATTATGGTCGTCGCCCTGCTGGTGGCCATTGTTCCGCCGCTGCTGTTTGCGGGCGCCTGGCTGCCGTGGATCTATAAAGGCTTAACGCTGCTGCTGATTGGCTGTCCGTGCGCGCTGGTGATCTCCACCCCGGCGGCAATTACCTCCGGGCTGGCGGTAGCGGCACGACGCGGCGCGCTGATTAAAGGCGGCGCGGCGCTGGAGCAGCTCGGCCGCGTGCGCCAGGTGGCGTTTGATAAAACCGGTACCCTGACCATCGGCCAGCCGCGCGTCACTGCGGTGATGGCGACCGCAGACATCAGCGAAAACGATCTGCTGGCGCTCGCGGCCGCCGTGGAGCAAGGCTCCAGCCACCCGTTAGCCCAGGCTATCGTGCGTGAGGCAGAACAGCGCCGGCTGGTCATTCCGTCGGCAAGCGATCAGCGCGCGCTGGCCGGATCCGGCATTGAGGCTCAGGTTGAAGGACGCCAGGTGCTGATTTGCGCCGCCGGTAAAACTCGCGATCCGCAGTACGATGAACCTATTCAGCAGCTGGAGAGCGCCGGGCAAACCGTGGTGCTGGTAATGCGCGATAAGACGCTGCTGGGGATTCTGGCGCTGCGCGATACGCTTCGCGATGATGCCCGTCAGGCGGTGGATGAGCTCCATCAGTTGGGCGTTCAGGGAGTGATACTGACCGGCGATAATCCACGTGCGGCGGCGGCTATCGCTAACGAGCTGGGACTGGCGTTCCGCGCCGGGCTGCTGCCCGCGGACAAAGTGCAGGCGGTGATAGCGCTTAATGCCCAGTCGCCGCTGGCCATGGTCGGCGACGGTATCAACGATGCGCCGGCGATGAAAGCGGCGACGATAGGTATCGCGATGGGCAGCGGCACCGACGTTGCTCTGGAGACCGCCGATGCGGCATTGACCCATAACCGCCTGACCGGGCTGGCGCAGATGATTTCGCTGGCGCGCGCCACCCACGCCAATATCCGGCAGAACATCGCCATCGCTTTGGGTCTGAAGGGCATTTTCCTCGTCACCACCTTGCTCGGCCTGACCGGCCTGTGGCTGGCGGTGCTGGCTGATACCGGGGCGACGGTGCTGGTCACCGCTAACGCGCTACGCCTGCTGCGTAAGAAGTGAGGGCAAGCCCCGGGGGCGGCGCTGACGCGCCTTGCCCGGGCTACAGGTTAGTGCGGTCTGTTTTTTTGTAGCCCGGATAAGGCGTCAGCCGCCATCCGGGGAGGCCTGGCTCAGTGGCTTTTACGAATCAGATAGCGGTACGGCAGCGCCTCGGTTTCCTGCGCCAGTAGCTCATGCTCCATAAAGCGGCAGAAACCGGGAATATCGCGGGTGGTAGCCGGATCGTCGGCCACGATTAGCAGCGTCTCGCCCACCGGCATCGTACGCACGGTCTTGCGCACCATCATCACCGGTTCCGGGCAACGAAGCCCCTGCGCATCAAGCGTATGGTCAGGGCTGGAGAAAAGTTCGCTCATTTTCATCTCACATTAACAAAACGGCCCTAGTTTACCCCCAGTTCGCCAGTACGCAAGCCAGGTTAACGTTTGCGCGAAAAACAACCATTGCATTACGCACGCAACGCAGTATCATGCAGCCGTTTTTATTGGGTTCCCTCACCCCAACTCTCTGGCCCTAAATCATTCGAGTTGCAGAAAGGCGACGACGCAGCGAATTTCCAGGAGCTTACATCAGTAAGTGACTGGGATGTGCGAGGAAAGTTAACGCATCTGCAGCTTGAAGAATAACGGGCATAAAAAGGTCACAATATGAGTCCGTTTACTACCGTACAGCGTAAAAAAGCGCTGATCTGGCTATCGCTTTTCCATCTGCTGGTCATCACTTCCAGTAACTATCTGGTGCAGCTACCAATCTCCATCTTTGGTTTTCATACCACCTGGGGCGCGTTCAGCTTTCCGTTTATTTTCCTCGCCACCGATCTGACGGTACGCATTTTCGGCGCTCCGCTGGCGCGACGCATTATCCTCGCGGTGATGATCCCGGCGCTGCTGATCTCCTACGGGGTTTCCGCGCTGTTCTACATGGGCGAGTGGCAGGGCTTTGCCGCCTTAACCAGCTTTAACCTGTTTGTCGCTCGTATCGCCGCCGCCAGCTTTATGGCCTACGCGCTGGGGCAAATCCTTGACGTCCACGTCTTTAACCGCCTGCGTCAGAGCCGCCGCTGGTGGCTGGCGCCCACGGCATCCACCCTTTTCGGTAACATCAGCGATACGCTGGCCTTCTTCTTTATTGCCTTCTGGCGCAGCCCGGACCCGTTTATGGCGGCGCACTGGGGGGAAATCGCCATCGTCGATTATTGCTTCAAAGTGCTGATTAGCATCGTATTCTTCCTGCCGATGTACGGCATGTTGTTGAATATGCTGCTGAAAAAACTGGCAGATAAATCTGATTTATCCGCATTGCAGCCAGGTTAAGAGTACTCGCGAAACGATGTGATAAGATAAGCAAATGAGCCGTTAATGGCCGTTTATCGAAAGGAAGATGTCAATGCGCAATTTGGTTAAATATGTCGGTATTGGCCTGCTGGTTATGGGGCTTGCTGCCTGTGATAACAGCGATACCAAAACGCCGACTGCCGGGGCTGCTGCGGAAAGCAACGCCAGCGGGCAACCTATTAGTCTGCTGGATGGCAAACTGAGCTTCTCCCTGCCTGCCGGTATGACCGACCAGAGCGGCAAGCTGGGCACCCAGGCCAACAATATGCACGTCTACTCTGATGCCACCGGACAAAAAGCGGTGATCGTGATTGTTGGCGACAATACCAACGAAGAGCTGGCGGTGATGAGCCAGCGCCTGGAAGAGCAGCAGCGCAGCCGCGACCCGCAGCTCCAGGTCGTGAGCAATAAATCCATTGAGCTCAAAGGCCACACCCTGCAACAGCTGGACACCATCATCTCCGCTAAGGGCCAGACCGCCTGGTCTTCCGTGCTTCTCGGCAAGGTTGATGACAAACTGCTGACGCTGCAGATCACGCTGCCAGCGGACAACCAGCAGCAGGCTCAGACCGAAGCGGAAAACATTATCAACACCCTTGTCATCCAGTAACTACTGGCCTGACGCCGCGGCCTCCGGTTCATTGACCGGGGGCCGTTTTTTTAATCGCCATCCCAGCAGCAGCGCTACCGCGACCAGCCCCGCCGTCGCCAGATAGATCGATGAAATTCCCGCCCACGCCATCAGCAGCCCGGCCAGCGGGCCGGTGATCCCCAGCGAGAGATCCATAAATACCGTATAGGTTGCCAGCGCCGACCCCTGGTTGTGCTGCGGCACCGCCTTCACCGCCACCACGCCAAGCGCCGGGAACACCAGCGAAAAACCGGCTCCGGCAAAGAAAGTACCGATTTTCGCCATCAGCGGCGTCTCCGCCAGGCCCACTAACAGCAGCCCGATAATCTCGACGACAAAACAGATCATCGCCACGTTCAACCCACCGAGGCGATTAATTCCGTTGGGAAACAGCAGGCGAGTGCCGACAAAGGCGCAGCTAAACAGCGTCAGGGCGAAGGCCGCGCCGTCCCAGCCTTTGGCATCATAAAACAGGGTGATAAAGGTGGCGATAACGCCGAAACCCGCCGATGCGAGGGCCAGCGCCATGCCGTAGAGCCAGACGCGCCCCAGCACCGCGCGAAACGACATCGCTTTCCCCTTACCCGCTTTTACCGCCGCCCGCGGCAACGCGCACAGCACCGCCACCAGCGCAACCGCCATAATCGTCAACGCCAGGCCGTGCAGGCCAATCAGCGAGTAACAGAGCACCCCGAGCGGCGCGCCCATCGCCATCGCCCCGTAGGTCACAATCCCGTTCCAGGAAATAACCCGCCCGATATGCAGCGAACCGACTACCCCTACGCCCCACAGCGTTGAGCCGGTGCCCGCAAAGCTCTGCCCGATGCCGAGAATAATGCGCCCCAGACACAACAGCGCCAGACTAACCACGGGCCAGTCGCCGCAGAACGCCGCCAGCAGATAGCACAGTCCGCTCAGAAAGCAGCCGCACAGACCAAAAACAACGATTTTTTTCGGGCCCAGCAGATCGGCATAGCGCCCGGCGTGAGGGCGGCTGAGCAGCGTAGCAAAATACTGCAGGCTAATCACCAGCCCGGCCCAGAAGGCGCTATACCCCATTACATCATGAACATAGCCGGGTAATACCGCCAGCGGCAGGCCTATGGTCAGGTAGCTGGCAAAGTTAAAGATAACGACAGAGACAATCCGCAGATTGAGGCGCAATCCATTAAGCGCCGGTTCAGCGACGGTTTCGGGCATCGGGTTCCACCAGATTTTTACAACAGTGTTTCATTTCTACCACGCCGCACGTTATAAATCAGCAGCCAGATTAGGATTCCTGGCAGCAAGCCAGACGCTACACTTAATGAAAATCATAGAAAGGAAGAGTGAATGACAACCCCTCAGCCCGATAAAACGGGCATGCATATTCTGCTCAAACTGGCGTCACTGGTGGTTATCCTCGCCGGTATCCACGCCGCGGCAGATATCATCGTACAGCTATTACTGGCGTTGTTCTTCGCCATTGTCCTGAATCCGCTGGTCACCTGGTTTATTCGCCGCGGTATCAGACGTCCGGTAGCCATTACCATCGTGGTCGTGGTGATGCTGATCGTACTTACCGCGTTAATTGGCGTGCTGGCCGCGTCGGTTAACGAATTCGTCGCCATGCTGCCAAAGTATAATAAGGAGCTGACGGCGAAAGTCCTGCGCCTGCAGGAGGCGCTGCCGTTTTTGCATATTCACATGTCCCCGGAACGTATGCTGCAACGCATGGACTCCGACAAGCTAATGACGTTCACTACCGTCCTGATGACTGGCCTCTCCGGCGCCATGGCCAGCGTTATTTTACTGGTCATGACCGTGGTCTTTATGCTGTTTGAAGTCCGTCATGTCCCCTATAAACTCCGCTTTGCACTGAACAACCCGCAAATCCATATCGCCGGTCTTCACCGGGCGTTAAAAGGCGTCTCGCATTATCTGGCGCTGAAAACGTTGCTCAGCCTGTGGACAGGGGGGATTATCTGGTTAGGACTGATGCTGATGGGGGTTCAGTTTGCGCTGATGTGGGGCGTGTTGGCTTTTCTGCTGAACTATGTGCCTAACATTGGCTCGGTGATTTCCGCCGTCCCGCCAATGATCCAGGCGTTACTTTTTAACGGTTATTACGAATGCCTGCTGGTTGGCGCGCTCTTTTTAGTCGTGCATATGATTATCGGCAATATTCTCGAACCACGCATGATGGGCCACCGGTTGGGCATGTCTACGCTGGTAGTTTTCCTCTCATTGCTGGTCTGGGGGTGGCTGCTTGGCCCGGTGGGAATGCTGCTGTCGGTGCCGTTAACCAGCGTCTGTAAAATATGGATGGAAACCACTAAAGGCGGCAGTAAGTTAGCCATCCTGCTCGGGCCCGGACGCCCGAAAAGCAGGCTGCCGGGCTAGCCCTGCCGCTTCACCGGCCAGAAGATCGTCAGCACCCCGGCGACAATCAGCAGCACGCCCAGCAGCGATTGCCAGTGGAAAGGTTCATGCCAGCCGGGGAGCCAGATGGCGGCGGCCCAGACCAGAATGTAGCTCAGGCTCAGCAGCGCGTAGGCTTTCGCCAGCGGCAGCTGATGCAGGGCAAAGTACCAGCAGACCATCGACAGCAGGTAACCCAAAAGACCAAACGCCAGGCCAAAGGTGCCCGCCCGCAGATGCAGCAGATGGTTGAGGAAGGTAAATAGATCCGTCAGCGGCGGCAGCTCGACCATCGCGCTGCGCAGCAGCAGCTGCGCGCCGCTCACCAGTCCGACACTGAATAACGCCCAGATTAAGCCCATCAGATGCGGCTCCCCAGAATAACGATCCCAACGACGATAAGCGCCACGCCAAACCAGTGGCGGCGTGCGACCGGCTCGCGCCAGATCCCCCATGCTGCCAGCGTCACCCAGACAAAGTTCAGGCTCAGCATAGGGTAGGCGATGCTGACCGGAATCGACTGCAGCACGCTAAGCCACAGCAGCATGCTACAGCCCAGAGAGAGCAGCGCCAGCCCCAGCCAGCCAAGAATATGGTGCCCGCGCCGCCCGGATTTGGACGGGCGGGTCGCCTGTTTCTGGCACAGCTGTCCGGCGCAGCTCAGCAGGCTGGCGAAAACCAGACAGATCCACACGCTCATTGCGGCAGGTACTGGATAAACACTACCCGCCCCAGCTCATAAGAGCTATCCGGTTTCGGTAGCGGTAGATCGGCCATACTCTCTCCTTTATCCATCAGCAGAACCAACGAGATCGGCCCCTGCTGGCGGTGCGCCGCTAACCAGTCAGCAAATTGCGCCTTATCGACAAACTGGTGCTGCGCATCCGGCCAGGAGAGACCATATTTCAGCTCGCCCTGCTTGTCGAACAGGATAATATCGCTGCGCTTCAGCTCCCAGGACAGTCCGCCGGCAATACCGACGTTATTGGTCAACACGTAGCGGCTCGGCGTCAACGATTCGCTCACGATATCCACCATAAACTGCGGCTGCTTGCTGTCGATAACCCGGTCGGGAATCGCGAAACCCACCAGCAGCGCCAACCCCAGCGGGCAGCACGCGGCAAGCGTCCAGCGGCGACCGTTATTCTTCATCGCCAGCCATCCCATCAGCGCCCAACAGCCGAATATTAGCGCCGCCAGCAGGCATTTATACAGCTCAATATGGCTCCATACCGGCTTGTGCATAAAGCCCCACGGCGAAACCACCAGCACCGCTACCAGACCAATCAGGCCAAAAGCCAGGTTGATCGCGCCGTTAATTTTCAGCGCTTTCGCCCCCGCCTTTGCCGCATCCAGCGCGTAGCGCGCCATCAGAATCGACAGCGGCGCGAAACACGGCAGGATGTAGGTCGGAAGCTTACCCTTAGCAATGCTGAAGAACAGAAACGGCATCGCCACCCATCCGAGCAAATAGAGCGCCCCGCGCGACTCGTCGCGCTCGGTCCAGCCGCGCTTGAGCGCTCCCGGCAGCAGCGCCAGCCACGGCAGGCTTCCGGCAATCAGGAACGGGATGTAGTACCAGAACGGCGCTTTATGCTGGGCATCTTTTTCCGCGAAACGCTGGATATGTTCAACCCAGAAGAAGTAGCGCCAGAAGTCCGGCTCTCGTTTGGCGATGGCCAGCCCCCACGGCAGAACCACCAGCGCGCAGACGCCCACCGCCAGCCAGCCGTAAGTCAGCACTTCACGCCAGCGTTTACGCGCAATGACCCATGGCAGCACTCCAACCACCGGCACCGCCAGCGCGAGGAAGCCTTTGGTCATCACCCCCATCCCGCAGGCCACGCCCAGCAAGACGTAGCCGAAGATTTTACCGCTGTGGCTTTGAGCCTGCGCCGCACCCCAGAAGCTGCACATTGCCAGCGCCAGCCACATGGTAATCATCGGGTCGAGCACCGCATAGGTGCCGATACCGTAGACCAGCAGCGCGGTCAGGAATATCACTGCCGACAAAATCGCCAGGCGTTTATCGCGGAAAATACGCCATGCCAGCCAGGCCACCAGCAGGGCGGTGACGGTAATGGAGAACACCACCCCAAAGCGGACGGCAAAATTATTATGACCGAATAGCCACTGGCCGATGCTGTTGATCCAGTAGCCGGCAATCGGCTTCTCAAAGTAGCGCAGACCGAGGAAGTGCGGCACCACCCAGTCGCCGGTCGCCAGCATTTCGCGGCTGATCTCCGCGTAGCGGGTTTCATCCGGTTGCCACAGCAGGCGGAAGTTGAGGGGGAGTAAATAGTAGAGGACAAAAAGGGCGACCAGAGAGGCGCCGTAGCGAATGCTTTTCATCAAACACCCGAATTCAGTAATTGTTCACGCCCAAGCCAGCCTTCCCGGCCGGCTAATTCACCACGAACCACCTTGCCTCGCGGCAGCGCGCTAAAATCGGCGGGCAGCAGCTGGCTTAGCGGGCAAAAACGGATCTCTTGCTGAGCGGCCATGGTCAGCAGCTCGTCAAACTGTTGCGCAAAGGCGATCCCTTCCACTTCAGCGTGGATGGTATAGACCGGGGTGCCCTTATCGCGGTGGATGCAATCCAGCAGATAGCGATTGAAGCCCGCAATATCGACCGCGCTGCCGACCACTTCATCCCAGGTGGGTAAGGTGACCGGGATCTGCACGGTCCCGGAAGCGCCGTTACCGAGCTGCGGCAGAAAAGGGGCGGTTCCCCGGCAGTCGCTGTTGTAGAGGAAATCAAACGCCTCTTTGGCTTTAATGACCCGCTGATCGGCACGCCAGCCGGCAACGGCGGAGCAGGTCACCGGACGACCGATGATCCGCTCCAGCTCCAGCAGCCCGCGCTCCACCTCCAGCGTCAACTTCTCCTGCGGCCAGACTCCGCTCCACGTTTGCCAGCTATAGTGATCCCAGGCGTGCAGACCGACTTCATGCTCCTGCGCGGCGGCACGTATAACCTCTTCATTGCCCGCGCCGATCCTGCGCCCTGGCCAGGCGGTACCTGCCAGCAGGATATCCCAGCCGTACAGCGAAGCGGCCTTTGAGCGCAGCATCTTCCACAGAAATTTCGGTTTTATCAGGCGCCATAAATGACGCCCCATATTGTCCGGCCCGACGCTGAAAAAGAAGCTTGCCTGAATCCCGTGCTGGCTCAGCAGAGCCAGCAGCCGCGGGACCCCGTCCCGCGTGCCGCGAAAGGTATCGACATCTATGCGTAAGCCGACCTGTTTCATGATTTGCCGTTGTCCGTCAATTCAACCGTGCGCAGGAAGAAGTCCAGGGTATGTTTCACGGTCTCTTCCATTTCGACCGTCGGCACCCAGTTCAGGCAGCGTTTCGCGTTGCGAATGCTGGGCTTACGGTGCTCGACGTCCTGATAACCCTTCCCGTAATAATCGCTGCTTTCCACTTCGCGGAAACCGGCAAACGGCGGGAAACGGTCGCGCAGCGGATGACGTTCAAAGCAGGCCAGCAGCATTTCCGCCAGCTCTTTGATGCTCGCTTCGTTATCCGGGTTACCGATGTTGATGATCTGCCCGTCGCAGCGGCCGTCTTTGTTCTCAATGATGCGGAACAGCGCTTCGATACCGTCGCTGATATCGGTGAAGCAGCGCTTCTGTTTCCCGCCTTCAATCAGCTTGATCGGCGAGCCTTCTACCAGGTTGAGGATCAGTTGAGTAATGGCGCGAGAGCTGCCGATACGCGCGGCGTTCAGGTTATCAAGGCGCGGCCCCATCCAGTTGAACGGACGGAACAGGGTAAACTTCAGGCCGTTCTTATCGCCGTAGGCCCAGATCACGCGAGCCAGTAGCTGCTTGGAGACCGAGTAGATCCAGCGCTGTTTGTTAATCGGCCCGACGACCAGATTAGAGGCATCTTCATCGAAATTGTTGTCGGTGCACATGCCGTACACTTCCGAGGTCGACGGGAAAATGATGCGCTTATCGTACTTCACGCAGTCGCGGATAATCTTCAGGTTCTCTTCGAAATCCAGCTCAAACACGCGCAGCGGGTTACGGGTATATTCGATTGGCGTGGCAATCGCCACCAGCGGCAGGACCACATCGCACTTCTTGATGTGATACTCGATCCACTCGGAGTGGATGCTGATATCGCCCTCAACGAAGTGGAAACGCGGGTTGTCGAGGAAGCGGCTGATGGCGTCTGAGCCAATGTCCAGTCCGTAAATCTCGTAGTTGTCGTCCTGCAGCAGACGCTCGGTCAGGTGGTTGCCGATAAAACCGTTCACCCCGAGGATCAGCACGCGGGTGCGGCGCTTAATCGCCACGACCGGTTTGCTGCTCAGCACCGCTCCGGCTACCAGCCCCAGCGCCTGCGCCAGCTGCGTACCCTGCATATAAACGCCGCGCTCGGTCTGCCCGGTGACGATTTCTAATGCCCCTTCCTGACAGGCGACGACCAGCGGCGTGACGGAAAGCACGGTCCCCGCTTTGGCGGCGGGTAGATCGTCACGTACGCGGGACTTCCAGACGATAAACTTGTTCGCGCCGGCATAGCCGAACGCGCCCGGCCATGGATCGGAAACCGCGCGCACAAGATTATGCAGGCTCCGGGCGGAGTGCTCCCAGTCGAGGCGACCGTCTTCCGGCGTGCGGCGACCGACCCAGGTCGCCTGGCTTTCATCCTGCGCGCGCTCTTCGATTTTGCCATCGCGGATCGCGGGCAGCGCCTGAGCCAGCAGGTCCGACGCCGCAGCGCAGAGTTTACGATGCAGGGCCAGCGCCGCCTCATCCTCGCCGATAGCTACGCTTTTCTGCGCTACGATATTCCCGGCATCGGCGCGGTTCACCATGCGGTGCAGCGTCACGCCAGTTTCGCTTTCGCCGTTGACCAGCACCCAGTTCAGCGGCGCGCGGCCGCGGTATTTCGGCAGCAGGGAACCATGCAGGTTAAAAGCCCCCTGCGGCGCGATATTCAGAATGTCCTCGCACAGCAGATTGCGGTAATAGAACGAGAACAGCACGTCCGGTTTTATCTCGCGGAGACGTTCGATCCACAGCGGATGATTCACATCTTCCGGCGCCCATACCGGAATACCTTGTTCCGCGGCAATGCGCGCCACGGAGCCAAAGAAATGGTTTTCGCCAGGGTTATCCGGATGGGTAAAAATGGCGGCGATGTCATAACCGGCATCCAGCAGAGACTGAATACCTGCACAACCCATATCGTGATAAGCGAAGACTACGGCTTTCATGAACGATCTTCCTCTTGAGATGCCGTTTCCGGCTGGCGAACAACACGTTGAATAAAGTAGCGGGGACGGGCGCGAACGTCGTTATAGATACGGCCGATATACTCCCCGAGCAGACCCATACCGACGAACTGGGCGCCGATAAACATAAACAGCACCGCGAACAGCATGAACACCCCTTCCGCCGCCCACTGCGGGCCAAATACCAGGCGCAGCACCACCAGCAGCAGACCGAAGGCGAAGCCCAGCAGAGCGATGGCGCTGCCGAACAGGCTCAGCAGGCGCAGCGGCGTGGTAGTCAGGCAGGTCACCAGGTCATACATCAGGTTAATCAGACGCATAAAACTGTATTTGGAATCACCGAACTCGCGCTCGGCGTGCATCACCGGGATCTCCACCGCGCGACGGGCAAAAGTATTCGCCAGAATCGGGATAAAGGTACTGCGCTCATGGCAGTTAAGCATCGCGTCGATAATATGGCGGCGATAGGCGCGCAGCATGCAGCCGTAATCGCCCATCGCTTTACCGGTGGTGCGCTGAATCAGACGATTGATCATCCTGGAGGCGCTTTTACGGAACCAGGTATCCTGGCGATTCTGACGCACGGTACCGACAACGTCGTAGCCTTCGTCGGCCTTCTCCACCAGGCGCGGGATCTCTTCCGGCGGGTTTTGCAGGTCAGCATCAAGGGTGATGATCAGGTCGCCGGTGACGTGGCTAAAACCCGCCATAATTGCCGAGTGCTGGCCGTAGTTGCGGTTCAACAGTACCGCCACTACATGGCTGCCTTCGGCTTCAGCGGCTTCGGTCAGCATTCGCGCCGAGTCATCGCTGCTGCCATCGTCGACCAGCAGAATTTCATACTGCCGACCGAGCGTCGCGCAGGCGGTATCGGTACGGCGGATAAGCTCCGGCAGGCTCTCCTGCTCGTTATAGACAGGAATAACGACCGAGACCTTTTTCACGGGAGGATAGCTAAACATATCAACGTCCTGACAGCTGGTGCAGTGCGGAAATGACCCGAGTGACATCGTCGTCGGTCATATCCGGGAACAACGGGATGGAACAAATGCGCGCGCTGTTCCATTCCGTATGCGGTAATGAAACGTCGGGGAAACGCTCGCGGTAATACTTTTGCGTATGCGCGGCGCGGAAGTGCAGACCGGTGCCAATGCCCATGGCCTTCAGTTTTTCCATCAGGGCATCGCGGCTGATACCGCAGGCGGCTTCATCAACGCGGATAATAAACAGGTGCCAGGCGTGCTGATGCTCCCATGACGGCACCGCCAGCGGCCTGAAAGGCGTATCCGCCAGCTCGCGGAGATAGCGTTGCGCAATGGCGGCACGGCGCTGATTGGCGGCGGCAAGCTTGTCCAGCTGCACCAGCGCCAGCGCGGCGTTGATATCCGCCAGATTGTATTTAAAGCCCGGCGAAATCACCTCCGCCTGCGGGGCGCGGCCCAGGGTCTGCCGATCGTAAGCATCTACGCCGAGGCCGTGGAACTTCAGGCTGCGAATACGTGCGGCCAGTTCATCATCGTCGGTTACAACCAGCCCGCCTTCGGCGCAGGTCATATTTTTGATCGCATGGAATGAGAAAATGGCGGTGCCGCGCCAGCCGACGTGACGGCCTTTGTAGTACGTCCCTGCCGCGTGGGCGGCATCTTCAATCACCGGAATAGCGTGACGCTCGGCAATCGCGCGGATGGCGTCGATATCCACCGGCGCGCCCGCATAGTGCACCGGGACGATCGCCTTGGTCCGTGGAGTGATCGCCGCTTCAACCGCTTCGGGAGTAATCATCAGGTTATCGGGATCGACATCGATCATCACCGGCGTCGCGCCGAGCAGGCAGATCATGTTCAGCGTGGAGACCCAGGTCTGCGAAGGGGTGATCACTTCATCGCCGGCGCTGATACCCAGCGCCATCAGCGTAACGTGCATGCCGCCGGTCGCCGAACTGACGGCGATGGCGTGGCGGTTGCCGGTTAATGCGCAAAACGCTTCTTCCAGCGCCTGATTTTTCGGTCCGGTGGTGATCCAGCCGGATTGCAAAACTTCACGCAGCGCAGCCAGCTCTGCGTCGCCCATCGACGGGCGCGAAAACGGCAAAAAATCGCTCATCATTTTCCTGTTCTGTAATTGACCCGACTAAACACGGGGTCGATAAGAAATATCCTGCACCTGCTGACTTAAACAAAATGAAAATGAAAGCAAATCAGTCCGATGCCGCGTTTCATTACTTTGTATTCAGATGTTATTAAATCTAGACAGGTTTGCTTAGGATAATATTAAGAAATTAATATTAATTAATTTATAATGATAATTATGTTTAAATTCAATCAGGTAGGAAAAATTTCAGCGTGAGAAAGGGATGTGTAGCGTTCCCGCCATATGGCGAAATAGCGGGAACGCAGTGGGGAAAAGTAAACGGAGGTTAAACCACTTTTCAATTAGCCATTTTTAAACATGGATGACCAAATATAAAAAATCCAGTCGAATCACTAAACTATTTCAAAATTATTACAGATTGCCAGGAAAATTTTCAGGCAATTCATTAGCCGGGCAATTAATCACTTCGTCATTATCCGCGCCGCAATCGCGCACAAAAGTGATAGTGGCAAACTCATCAATCACCTCCGTCGGATACGCCGGGCCGGCTTCACGGTAGGAAACCATCAGCGGGATATGATCGTTCTGGAAGCAGACGGTTTTTTCCGGATTATTCATCACCCAGCGTGGGAAAAAGATAGTGCCGTGGAACAGTTTGTCGCCGAGGTTTACGATCAGGCTGACGTCGGTACCGGTCGGTTCGGTCCAGGAAATTTTGTAGATGCTTTCACCAACGCGAACGATGTAAGCCTGTTGATCTTTCACCCAACGATTCGCGACGATGCCGCTGTGAATGCGGTAATCCAGAGTGGTGGCGTTTTTCACGTAAATTTCGTAGTTCCAGCCATTATCATAGGTATAAAACAGATGTTTACCGATAAAACCGCTCATGTCATGTTTGTCGAATGTGCTCATAATTTGTTCTCCTCTATTTGTTGAGAACAAGCATACTGCTTTAAAAAATGGATGAATAACGCTATGTTTGGATTAAACTCATTCAATTTTTAGATGAATCATGCACAAGACTACGCTGGAACAATGGGCGCTGCTGGAAAAGGTGGTCGAACTGGGTAGCTTCGCGAAGGCGGCGGAAGAGACCCACCGCAGTCAGTCGTCGGTGAGCTATAATCTCGCGCTGCTGCAGGAGCGCCTCGGCGTCACGCTACTCACGCCATCGGGCCGTCGCGCGGTGCTGACCCCGGCGGGTGAGCTGCTGCTTGGCCAGGTTAAACCGCTGCTGCAGGCCTTCGCTTACGTCGAAACCCATGCCGCCACCCTGCGCGACGGCACGCGGACCCGACTGGACCTGGTGGTCGACAGCATTTTTCCGCGCGAGCGGCTGTTCGCCATTCTGCGCCAGTTTCAACAGCGCTATCCGCAGACCCAGGTCAGGCTGACCGAAGTGCTGGAAAACGTTGAAGAGGAACATCCGGCCCGCAGCGAGGCGGACGTGATGGTGCTGACCCGCCGCCAGGATATTACCGGCCGCGGAGAATGGCTGATGAATATTGATTTTGTCGCCGTCGCCCATCGCGAGCATCCGCTCTCCGCGCTTCAGGGACCGCTGGATGATAACGCGCTGGCCCCCTGGCCGCTGGTGCGCATCGCCGATCGCAGCAACGACCCGCAATCCTCCCGCGATGCATGGACCTTTTCCACCATTGATGCCGCCATTGATGCGGTGCTGTACCAGGTCGGTTTCGGCTGGCTGCCGGAGGAGCGTATTCGCCCTCAGCTACAGCAAGGAGTGCTGAAGATGCTGCCGCTGGGACACGGCGCGCGGCGCGCCACGCCGCTGCATTTGATCGTTAAGCGTGATTTAACGCCCATTGATGAGCAGGTCGCCACGCTGCTGGATCTGTTCAGAACCCCCTGAGGGTCTGATAGCCCGGACAGATGCGCAGCATCGCCTCCGGGAATCTCTGCCACGCTGCGCTCTGCTCCCGAAGCTGATGCTTCAAGGCTTGCGCTACGCTTAGCCAGGCTGCAGGCGGGTTCACAATCGCATACAGCCGAAAGAGACATACCATTTTCTTATACTTTCAGCCCCTATATTGATCCAGCTTACGTCGAAAGTATGATGAATTATTAAAATCGTCATACTTTCCTGTCGCTGAGAAAATGCTTTGTCTATCATCCGCACCACCCTGCTGGCGCTATTCGCCTGCGCTCCGTTGCTGGCCTGCGCCGCGCCCAATGAACTCACCACCGCATGGCCGGTCAACGTGGGGCCGCTTAATCCTCACCTCTACACGCCCAACCAGATGTTCGCACAGAGCATGGTCTATGAACCGCTGGTAAAGTATCAGGCGGATGGCTCAGTAAAACCCTGGCTGGCCAAAAGCTGGACCCACTCGGCGGACGGCAAAGTCTGGACCTTCACCCTGCGCGATGATGTGACATTTTCCAACGGCGAAGCGTTTGACGCCCATGCCGCCGCGGAGAACTTCCGCGTGGTGCTCGATAACCGCCAGCGCCACGCCTGGCTGGAGCTGGTCAATCAGATTGTCGATGTCAAAGCGCTCAGCCAAAACCAACTGCAAATCACCCTGAAAAGTGCGTATTACCCGTTCCTGCAAGAGCTGGCCCTGCCGCGCCCTTTCCGCTTTATCGCCCCGTCGCAGTTTAAAGACAATGAGACCCTGCACGGCATTAAAGCGCCGATTGGCACCGGCCCTTGGGTACTGAAGGCATCAAAACTCAATCAGTACGACGTGCTGGTGCGTAACGATCGCTACTGGGGCGAAAAGCCGCAGATTGAAAAGATTACCGTCAAGGTGATCCCGGACCCGACGACCCGCGCTGTAGCTTTTGAAACCGGAGATATCGACCTGCTCTACGGCAACGAAGGGCTGCTGCCGCTCGACACCTTCGCGCGCTTTAGCCAGAACCCGGCATACCATACCCGGCTTTCCCGGCCAATAGAGACGGTGATGCTGGCGCTAAATTCCGCCAAAGCGCCCACCAGTGAGCTGTTGGTGCGTGAAGCGCTGAACTACGCGGTGAATAAAAAATCGCTGATTGATAACGCTCTGTACGGCACGCAGCAGGTTGCGGATACGCTGTTTGCCCCCACCGTGCCTTATGCCGACATTGGCCTGACGCCGCGCCGGTACGATCCGCAGCAGGCGAAAGCGTTGCTGGAAAAAGCGGGCTGGCTACTGCCTGCGGGAAAAGAGATTCGCGAGAAAAACGGCCAGCCGCTGCGCGTTGAACTGTCGTTCATTGGCACTGACGCCCTGAGCAAGTCGATGGCGGAAATCATTCAGGCCGATATGCGGCAGATTGGCGTGGACGTGGCGCTGGTCGGCGAGGAAGAGAGCAGTATTTATGCCCGCCAGCGCGATGGTCGCTTCGGCATGATTTTCAACCGCACCTGGGGGGCGCCGTACGATCCGCACGCCTTTATGAGTTCGATGCGCGTGCCGTCGCACGCCGATTTTCAGGCGCAGCAGGGTTTAGCCGACAAACCGGTTATTGATAAAGAGATTGGCGAGGTGCTGGAAACCACCGACGAACCCCACCGTCAGGTGTTGTACCGCGACATTCTGACCCGTCTGCACAATGACGCGGTGTATCTGCCCATCAGCTATGTCTCGACGATGGTGGTCGCCAGACCGGAGCTGGGTGCTATTCCTTACGCGCCGATTGCGTCTGAAATTCCGTTTGAACAAATTAAACCGGTGAAACCCTGATGCTACGTTACGCGCTACGGCGGATCTCGCTGCTGATCCCGATGATCTTCGCCGCCTCGGTGATTATCTTCCTCATGCTGCGCCTGGGCACCGGCGACCCGGCGCTCGACTATTTGCGTCTGTCGAACCTGCCGCCAACGCCAGAGATGGTCACCTCTACCCGCGTGATGCTGGGACTGGATCAGCCGCTTATCGTCCAGTACGGCAGCTGGCTGTGGCAGGCGCTGCATCTGGATTTCGGCATCTCGTTCGCCACTCAGCGTCCGGTGCTGGATGACATGCTGAACTTCCTGCCCGCCACGCTACAGCTGGCGGGGGCTGCGCTGGTGTTGATTCTCCTCACCTCCGTACCGCTCGGTATTTGGGCGGCGCGGCATCGTGACCGCCTGCCGGATTTTATTGTGCGGGTTATCGCCTTTCTTGGCGTGTCGATGCCCAACTTCTGGCTTGCCTTTCTGCTGGTGATGTTCTTTTCAGTTTACCTGCAATGGTTGCCTGCGATGGGCTATGGCGGCTGGCAGCACATCATTCTACCGGCGGTGTCGATTGCCTTTATGTCGCTGGCGATCAACGCTCGTCTGCTGCGCGCCAGTATGCTGGAAGTCGCCGGGCAGCGCCATGTGACCTGGGCCAGACTGCGCGGTCTGAACGAGAAACAAACCGAACGTCGTCATATTTTGCGTAACGCTTCGCTGCCGATGATCACCGCCGTAGGAATGCATATCGGCGAGCTGATTGGCGGCACGATGATTATCGAGAATATCTTTGCCTGGCCCGGCGTGGGGCGTTATGCCGTTTCGGCGATATTTAACCGCGACTATCCGGTGATTCAGTGCTTTACGCTGATGATGGTGATTGTTTTTGTGGTTTGTAACCTGATGGTTGATCTGTTGAATGCCGCGCTGGATCCGCGCATTCGTCGCCATGAAGGAGCGCACTCGTGAACGTTTTCCTCTCTTCGCGCTGGTCTGTCCGCCTCTCTTTCATCATCATCGCCCTGCTGGCGGTAATTGCGCTCACCAGCCAGTGGTGGTTGCCGTACGATCCGCAGGCGATTGATCTTCCTTCGCGCCTGTTGACCCCTGATAGTCAACACTGGCTGGGCACCGATCATCTGGGGCGCGATATCTTCTCGCGCCTGCTGGCGGCAACACGCGTATCGCTTGGCTCGGTGATGGCCTGCCTGCTGCTGGTGCTGGCGCTGGGATTGATCGTCGGCGGCAGCGCGGGGCTTATCGGTGGTCGCGTCGATCAGGTCACCATGCGCATCGCGGATATGTTTATGACTTTCCCGACCTCGATCCTCTCTTTCTTTATGGTCGGCGTGCTGGGAACCGGGCTGACCAATGTGATTATCGCCATCGCCCTGTCGCACTGGGCGTGGTACGCACGGATGGTGCGCAGCCTGACCCTCTCCCTGCGCCAGCGCGAATTTGTGCTCGCTTCCCGGCTTTCCGGCGCGGGCCATGTTCGGGTGTTTATCGACCATCTGGCCGGTGCCGTGATTCCGTCTCTGCTGGTACTGGCGACGCTGGATATTGGTCACATGATGCTGCACGTCGCCGGGATGTCGTTCCTTGGCCTCGGCGTCACCGCGCCCACCGCCGAATGGGGGGTGATGATTAACGACGCGCGCCAATATATCTGGACCCAGCCGCTGCAAATGTTCTGGCCGGGGCTGGCGCTATTTATCACCGTGATGGCCTTTAACATGGTGGGTGACGCGCTGCGCGATCGTCTGGACCCTCATCTGGTTACGGAGCATACCCACTGATGCCGCAACAAATTGAACTGCAAAACATCGCCTTACGGGCCGAGCGTCCGCTGGTGCACGGCGTTTCTTTGACGATCAAACGCGGACGCGTGCTGGCGCTGGTTGGCGGCAGCGGCAGCGGCAAATCCCTGACCTGCGCCGCGGCGCTGGGCATTTTGCCTCCCGGCGTACGCCAGACGGCCGGGATAATCCTTGCCGACGGCCAGCCGGTTTCTCCCTGTGCGCTACGCGGCAGCAAAATCGCCACCATTATGCAGAATCCGCGCAGCGCTTTTAATCCGCTGCGAACAATGGCCGATCACGCCCGGGAAACCTGCCGGGCCCTGGATAAAGCCTCAGACGACGCCACGCTTATTGCGGCGCTGGAAGCCGTCGGGCTGGAGAACGCGCCGCGCGTGCTCAAGCTATACCCGTTTGAGATGAGCGGCGGCATGCTGCAGCGAATGATGATTGCTATGGCGTTGCTGTGCGATGCGCCCTTTATCGTTGCCGACGAACCCACCACCGATCTGGACGCGGTGGTCCAGGCACGCATTCTCGATCTGCTGGTAAGTATTATGCAAAACCGCGGCCCCGGCATGCTGCTGGTGACGCATGATATGGGGGTGGTGGCCAGGCTGGCGGACGATGTCGCGGTAATGGATAGCGGCAGCATTGTGGAACAGGGCGATGTGGAATCACTGTTTCGCGCCCCGCGACACGACATCACCCGCGGGCTGGTGGCGGCGCATCTCGCCCTTTATGGTCTGGAGCTAAGCTGATGACATTACTGACCGCCTCGACAATTACCCATCACTACCCGGACTTAAAGGTGCTAACAGAGGTCTCTTTAGCGCTGAAAAGCGGTGAAACCGTGGCCCTGCTGGGGCGTAGCGGCTGCGGCAAAAGCACGCTGGCGCGCCTGCTCGTCGGCCTGGAATCCCCAACGCAGGGTCGCATCTGCTGGCGGGGAGAGCCGCTCTCCAGGCTCAATCGCGCTAAACAAAAGGCGTTCCGTCGGGATATTCAGATGGTGTTTCAGGACGCCATCAGCGCGGTCAATCCGCGTAAAACCGTACGCGAGATTCTGCGCGAGCCTATGCGTCACCTGCTATCGTTGACGAAAGCGGAGCAGCTGGCCCGGGCCAGCGAAATGCTCAGGGCGGTGGATCTTGACGATAGCGTGCTGAATAAGCGCCCCCCGCAGCTGAGCGGCGGGCAGCTACAGCGCATCTGCCTGGCGCGGGCGCTGACGGTAGAACCGAAGCTGCTGATCCTGGATGAGGCGGTTTCTAACCTCGACCTCGTGATCCAGGCGAGCGTTATTCGTCTGCTCAAAAAGCTCCAGCAGCAGTTCGGCACCGCCTGCCTTTTTATCACCCACGATTTACGCCTGGTTGAGCGCTTTTGCCAGCGGGTGATGGTGATGGATGAGGGGAAAATCGTGGAGATACAAACCGTGGGCGTGGCATTAACTTTTTCCTCTGACGCCGGTCGCGTGTTACAAAATGCGGTACTTCCCGCCTTTCCCGTGCGCCGAAATAAGGTTTAAGCCAGATGCAACGAATTACCATTACTCTCGATGACGATTTACTCGATACGCTGGATAGCCTGAGCCAGCGCCGTGGCTACAACAACCGTTCCGAAGCGATCCGCGATATTCTGCGCGGCGCGCTGGCCCAGGAGGCCGCTCAGGAGCACGGTACCCAGGGCTTCGCGGTGCTCTCTTACGTCTATGAACATGAGAAACGCGATCTCGCCAGCCGTTTAGTCTCCACCCAACATCACCACCACGATCTCTCCGTCGCCACTCTGCATGTGCATATTAATCACGACGATTGTCTGGAAATTGCCGTGCTGAAGGGGGATATGGGCGACGTTCAGCATTTTGCCGATGACGTTATCGCCCAGCGCGGCGTGCGCCACGGCCATTTGCAGTGCCTGCCGACGGAGAAGGAATCTCCTCACTCATAAACTGTGCGCGGCGATAAACGGCTTTTTAACTCGCGAGTGGGGCTAACGCTATCATGCTGGCTCGTTAGCCCATGCGCCTCGCAGCGGTTTTTCTCAACCATTAATAAACGACATGAATTATACGTTTGGTTAATTATTTCACTTCGCTAATAATCACGTCTCATTTAACGATCTCGTTATGGCGAGGCTCCTGCATAAACATAAGTTACCGCCCTGTTGGTATCGAGAGAGACCACTCAGGGAAATACAGGCTTCCATCGAATCAAGGTGTTGCCAAGGTAACTTCTGACGGCGTTCATGTCGGACAGATACGTTGTGCAGTGCTAAAACCAGGACGTAGGGATCTGCCTGTGCTCATCCTGTCTTGTTCGCCCCTATGAGTGATTTTTTATAGGGAATTACACCATGTCTTCCATTCAACTGTGCGCCGCACACCAGGCGACTTCGACTTTCGACGGCGACGCAATTGCCCAGTACATGCGTACCGATTTTATTACCCTGCCGGAGCATCTCAGCGTTCATGAGGCGCGAGAACTGTTCGTTTCTCAGCTGGCCAGCGATGAGATCCCCGGCCAGGTTTTTGTCGTCGCCGGAAAAAAACTGCGCGGCAGTTTATCGATTAAAAAGCTGCTGCAGGAGAGCGATACCGCGCAATCCATCCGTTATTTAATGGATAGCTGTCTGTTTCGCGTCAGGCCCGACGACCCGCGCCCGCAGGTGGTCGCCGAACTCGGCGAGCGCGGGCTCGATCTGGTGCCGGTGGTCGAAAAGGGTAAGCTGGTCGGCTGCCTGATGGAAAAAGAGATCGCTCATCTGCTGGAAGATGACGTGACCGAGGATGCTCAGCGCCAGGGGGCGACGCTGCCGCTGGAAAAGCCCTATCTGGAAACCAGCCCGTGGGCGCTGTGGAAAAAACGTTCGGTATGGCTGCTGCTGCTCTTTGTCGCCGAAGCCTACACCAGCAGCGTGTTACAGCATTTTGAAGAGGCGCTGGAATCGGCTATCGCGCTGGCCTTTTTCATACCACTGCTGATTGGTACCGGCGGAAACAGCGGAACGCAGATAACCTCTACGCTAGTACGTTCGATGGCGCTCGGGGAAGTGCGACTGCGCGATATGGGACGCGTGATCCGCAAAGAGGTCTCAACCTCGCTGCTGATCGCCATCACGCTCGGCCTGGCGGGCTGCCTGCGCGCCTGGATGATGGGCATCGGCATGGAGATCACCCTGATTGTCAGCCTGACGCTGGTATGCATCACCCTGTGGAGCGCGGTGGTGTCGTCGGTGATCCCCCTGACGCTTAAGCGCGTCGGCATCGACCCGGCGGTGGTGTCAGCGCCGTTTATCGCCACCCTCATCGACGGTACCGGATTAATTATCTATTTTAAAATCGCCCAGTATTTTCTTGGCCTGAATTGATTATTGCGCCCGGCGGGCACGTCTTGCCGGGCTGTTTTATTCCCGCACGAATATCAGCAATCGCATTAAGCAATCTCAGTAAATCCGGTGCAAGTCGATAAAAAGCGTGCCCTTTCTCCGTTAAAATAACTTTTCTGATATTCCTGCCACGCGTAATCAGGTTAAAACCCAGTTCATTTTCTAGCGCACATATGCTGGTTGTTATTAGCGAAGGGGCAATACTCAGCCGCTGCGATGCAAAGTGAATACTCCCCTCCCGAACCATAAGCATGAATATCTCCACCTGTGATTTATTCATTGCCGAAATTCCTCCTGATTAAACCTTTGGCTTACGTTTTAAGTTGTCCATTACGCAATGTCAATCGGTACAAACGGCCCCTCCGCCCCTACAAATAAAATAAAGTGTGAAGCTGACCGCTAGCGCATTTAATTATGCATTTCAGCCATTTCATTATTAAATATCCAGTCTCGCGGCGGCGTCTGCGGATGTGAACGACATCACTATAAGCCAGCCAACCAAAAAACAAAATATTCATATCTATCAATCAATTAAAGAAAACGCACTTGCTGAATTAATTTATGGCACACGCCATGCAATTACCTCCACGTAATCAACACTGGAGATAGTTAAATGACGTACAAAATTTTACTCCCGCAGGAAATCATGGCTGAAGGGAGAGAATACCTGGAAAGTCGCGGTTATCAGCTGATTAACGGATCAGGGATGGAAGAAGAAGATATCATTCGCGACATCGGGGACTGCGACGGTATTATCGTACGCCTTTCAAAAATGTCCGATCGCGTATTTGAGGCGGCTAAAAAGCTGAAAGTCGTTGCACGACACGGTGCCGGTTACGATACGGTCGATCTGGAGTCAGCGAAACGTCACGGCGTAGTCGTATTAAATGCGCCAATTGCGAACAGCATGTCCGTTGCCGAACTGGCCATATTTTATATGCTGCACTGCTCGCGTAATTTCAAGCTGGTACAGGAAAAGATGCTTGAAGATTATTACTGGGCAAAACTGCGCACGCCAAAAGTGGAGCTGGATGGTAAAACGCTGGGTCTGATTGGCGTGGGAAATATCGGTTCACGCGTGGCAATCAAAGCGCTGCATGGCTTTAATATGAAAGTTATCGCCTACGATCCGTATAAAACCCAGCAGCAGATCCCCGAAGGCGTAGAACTCACCGACGATTTTGACCGTATTTTCAAAGAGAGCGACTTCGTTTCTCTGCACTGCCCGACGACCGCGGAAACCACCGATTTTGTTGGTGAGAAACAGTTTTCCATGATGAAGCCCACCGCCTACTTCATTAATACCGCACGCGGAAAGCTGGTTGATGAAAAAGCGCTGTATCACGCCTTGAGCACCCACGCTATCGCCGGAGCGGGCGTGGACGTCTTAAAGAAAGAGCCGTTTGATGCCAACGATCCGATTTTCTCGCTAAGCAATATCGTGATTGCCCCGCACATTGGCGCCGCCACTATCGAAGCGACCGACAGAGCCTCGCTCCATTCCGCGATTGGCATTGATGAAGTCTTATCCGGTAAGAAACCATCCTGGCCGGTGCCGGGTTTTTAAGGAGAAAAACATGACTATTGGTAACCGTATTTTTTTAAAACGTCCGGCCTGCAGCGTTGATCTTCTGAAAGAATTTGAACAGCTCCCGGCGGCGAATATTGCTGACACCATGAATCGTATTGCCGTACTGGGTAACGGGATTAAACGGATTTCTTCGCCGAAAAAACCGATTATGGCGGGCTTCGCCATCACCGTAAAAGTTCGTGCGGGCGATAACCTGATGCTGCACGCCGCGCTGGATATGGCGGGTGAGAACGATGTGATTGTGGTCTCCAACGAAGGCGACCGTTCGCGAGCGCTGATGGGCGAGATCATGGTGGCCTACGCCCACTGCATGAAGAAAGTCGCCGGTATCGTGCTGGACGGGCCAATCCGTGACATCGATGCGCTGTCGGTTCTCGATTTTCCACTGTTCGCCACCGGCTCCAACCCCGCAGGCCCGTTTAAACAAGGTCCTGGCGAGGTGAACACGCCGATCGCCGTTGGCGGCGTCGCGGTTTGTCCGGGCGACCTGATCGTCGGCGATGCGGATGGCGTCATTGTTATCCCCCTCGGCGACGCAGAAGCCGTACTGAATAAAGCCAAAGATTATGCAAAATTCGATGCAAGCAAAGTAGAGGCCGCGAAAAACGGCACCGCGAATCGCCTTTGGGTCAAAAAATCACTGGATGAGACAGGCGTTGAGTTTATCGACGACATGTATCGTTAATTTGATTAAATAATATCAGGCCGCGGTGCCCTGACGGGCCGTGGCTTTAAAGCAAAGGTAATAAAAATGCTTTATTTAAAACTCTTGCCCATTATCTTTTTTCCCGTTTTATTTTGGATAATACCGCACCCGGAAGGCGTCGCCGCGCCGACCTGGCATATGGTTGGCATCTATCTGGCGATGCTGTGCGGACTGGTTTTACGTCCGTTTACCGATGCGGTCATTATGCTGATTATTCTCGGGTTTGCCTCTCTGGTTCTCGACCCTGCTCCTCTGTTTGCGGGTTTTGGTAGCCCGATGGTCTGGTTTATCATCAGCGCCTTTATTATTTGCAAAGCGTTTGTCATTACCGGTCTGGGTAAACGTATCGCCTATCTGCTGCTAAAACGCTACGGTAAAAATACCCTCACCCTGGGCTATCTGATGATGGTGACGGATACCGTACTGGCCCCGGCAACGGGTTCAAATATGTCCCGTTCCGGAGGCATCACCTATCCCATCTTCAGGAACATCGCCGAAGCGCTGGGCTCGAAGCCCGACGACGGTAGCCGGAAAATCGGCGCCTATCTAACCATCCTGATGTACGTCGTCTCAATGGGAACCTCCAGCCTGTTTCTGACGGGGATGGCGACCAACTCAATTACCGTCTCGCTGGCTAACGAGATCATGAAAGTGAATCTCGAATGGATGACCTGGTTTAAAGCCGCCATTGTGCCCGCCGGACTGGTGCTGCTGCTCGCGCCATGGATTCTGTATAAAATCTACGCCCCGGAACTCAAAGTTATTGATAACGTCAACGAAATTGCTGAAAAAGGCCTGCGTGAACTGGGTCCGGTAAAGCGCGAAGAGAAGCTGTTGATCGTATTCTTTATTCTGGGCGTACTCGGCTGGATGACGGGCTCCATTACCGGCATCGCCTTTATTCCCGTCGGCCTGGCTTTCCTCGCCTGCCTGCTGCTTTTCGGCGTCCTGAGCTGGAACGACGTGGTGAGCGAAAAATCGGCCTGGCAGACCTTCGTCTGGTACGGCGCGTTTTATGGATGCGCAGTTGCGCTATCAAAAGGCGGGTTCTATGTCTTCCTGGTCGACGTTATCAAAAACTATCTTGACCTGTCGCACCTGAATGAAATCAGCGCGATTGCCGTCCTGGTCTTTATCAGCCTTGCTGTCCGCTATTTCTTTGTCTCTAATAGCGCGTTCGTGGTCTCATTCTACCCGGTACTTTTTACCCTGGGAATGACGACTCAGGCGCATCCTATGTATGTGGCGCTTTCTCTGGCCTTCTCCGCAGGCTATGGCGCATTGCTGACGCACTATGGCAACGGCGCTGGCGTATTTACGTTCTCCAGCGGCTACGTGCCGCAAAAAACATTCTGGATGCTGGGCACCATCATGGTGGTGGTCAACGTATTAATCTTCTTCCTGATCGGTATTCCCTACTGGAAGTTTATCGGCATTTAACAGGAGCATAAAATGAAACTGGATATTCTGATTAAAAACGGTCTGGTCGCCGATCTTGATAGCCGCGATTATATTAATCGCAATATTGGCATCATCGGCGATCGTATCGTTGACTTAAATGCCGTTGATGATTTACAGGCCGAAACGGTTATTGATGCCGCAGGTTGTATCGTACTGCCTGGCTTAATCGACTTCCATGGCCATGTTTTTCATGGCGGGACCGCCATCAGTGTTAACCCTGATATCGTATGCTTGCCAAATGGGGTCACCAGTATGGTCGATGCCGGCAGCAGCGGCTGGGTAAATTATCAGCTTTTTCGCAATAGCGTGATTCATCCTGCCATGGTGAAAATCAAAAGCTATCTGAACGTGGTCAACGTCGGACTTTCTACTCTCGGAGGCGGGCCGACCGGTTATCTGGAAAATACCAATCCGGCAAATTACAACGAGGAGAAGATAGCGCAAACGCTGAATGGCAACAGAGACAATATTCTCGGCCTGAAACTACGCTACAGCCAGGATATCGCTAAAGGGAAACAGTACGCCAGCGACCCTCTTCTCTCTACCGTCTCCCTGGCGCGTAAACTGGATACCACGATTTGCGTTCACGTCACGGACTCTCTTCTCTGCGCCGATGAACTAATCCGCTATTTTAATGCCGATGATATTTACGCGCACTGTTTCCACGGCACCGGCCACTCGATTCTCAATGAACAGGGCGAGGTCTATGCGGCGATAAAAGAGGCCCAGTCCCGGGGCGTTATCTTCGACTGTTCAAACGGCGTGGCCCACTTTGATTTTCACGTCGCCAGAACCGCCATGGCGCAGGGATTCTATCCTGATATCATTAGTACCGATCTCACTTTAAGAAATAGCTTACGGACGGATAAGGTCTACAGTCTGCTCCACGTCATGTCGAAATATCTCAACATGGGAATGTCCTTCTTCGATATTGTTCGCGCGGTAACCGCTACGCCGGCCCGCCTGATGAAGATGCAGGGACAAATTGGTACCCTGGCGCCCGGCGCGTTTGCTGATATTTCGATTGTTAAACTGCAAAAAGAGAAGATTGTTTTTGAAGATACTCAGGGCGTTAAAATTGAAGGCGACCGTTACATTGATAACTGCGCTACCCTGTGTAATGGTCAAATTGTCTACCGCCGCCTGCGCTTCTAATCGCTAATTATTAAGCCTTACGTCTACATCGGCGTAAGGCTTTTATTCTGAATCGCGTATAATATGACTTCACTCATTGATTCTCCTCGCGCTCATCATATACTAAGGCTTGCCTACCCTGCTGTCTGCGAGAATAATGCATGAATAATAATGAAATTGTTATCTTTTCAGTTTCCAGGACAATAACCCAACGAATCATGAATGTCCTTATTGAAAGGAAACTCGACATCCCCGTGTATGAATTTCGTTATTCAGAAGTTCTCGATAAAGCCCATGAGATGATTCAATCCGGCACTAAGATAATTATTAGCCGAGGCGGTACCGCCGCACTCCTGCGTAGCAATATTACTATCCCCGTCATTGAAATAGCCCATGATTTTCATGGCGTTTATCGCATCTTACAAGAAGCGAATAGTAAGTCGCAAAAAATCGCCGCCGTTGGTTTCCCGCAGTTTTGCAGCGCCTTACGCCATTACCAGAACATGACCAATGAAGATTTTAAAATTTGTCAGGTTTATAATCATCACGATATTGAAAATGTTATAAAAAATCTTTCGGAGAATAATTACCATACCGTAATCGGCGGACTGACCGTTGCTGAAATGGCTCAAAAATATCACCTCAATGCTATTATGGGGGATACTGATAACATTTCCATTGAGCAGGCCATCAATGAAGCTCACAGTTTATTGAAATACATTAATCGTGAAAACAGCAAACTGATCATGAGCCACTCAGCATTGAATCAGGCGCGTGAAGGTATTATGTGCATCGATCAGCTTGGTGAAATTATCAATATCAACGCTACCGGCGTGGCATTATTCCAATGTCAAGCCGGAGATAAAATATTCAAAAAAGAAGCGTTTAAAGAGATCTACGCCAGTATTATTAATGAATTAGACATCAAAGAGCAGGCTATAGACATCAACGGCGTAACGATTCATATTTCCGTGCGCCACTTTTCTAACCGAAAAATATCTTATGCCGTTATTACGGGGCTAAGCCAGGAGAGCACGCTTTGGCAAAACAGCGTCAACAAAAAAAGTAAGCTGCGCGGTTTTTCCACAACCTGGTCTTTCGACGATATTATTGGCCAGTCGCCGGCCATCCTCGATGTTATAAAAAAAGCCAAACTTTGCGCCCGCCACGAACTGCCGATTCATATTTTAGGTGATACCGGCACGGGCAAAGAACTTTTCGCCCAAAGTATTCACCACTATAGCGCCAGAGGCCATAGTCCTTTTATCGCGATTAACTGCGCGGCCATCCCCGAGAGCATTCTGGAAAGTGAACTCTTTGGCTATGCCGACGGCGCGTTTACCAGCGCGCGAAAGGGCGGCAAACCTGGGGTGTTTGAAATGGCGATGAACGGTACGGTGTTTATCGATGAAATCAGCGAAGCGCCGCTATCGGTACAGGTTAAGCTGCTGCGCGTATTGCAGGAAAAGCAGTTTTCTCGTCTCGGCGGCGATACGCTTATTACCGTCGATTTTCGCCTGATCACCGCCAGCAATAAGGATCTGCGCCAGCTCGTCGCCAACGGTGAATTCCGGCAGGATCTGTACTACAGAATCAATATCCTTGAGTTGACTCTACCGGCCTTACGCCAACGACCGGGCGATATTATGCTGTTAATTCAGCACTTGCTTCATCAGCAGGGTAAGCAAATCACCTTTACCCCCGACGCGGTGGATTTTTTACATAGCTATCGCTGGCCCGGCAATATTCGCGAACTCCAGGCGGTGATCTACCGACTCATTGTGCTGCTCAATATAGACAGGGTGAACAAGGAGATTTTACTCCAGGTTAGTCAAATTACACCCGATGACCATCAGCAACTCGCTCACTCCCCGGCTGTGAGCGTCTCATCCGATGAAACCGATCTATTAAAGAAACAAGAGAAACAACTGATTACCAGCGTAATAGAAAAAACCGACGGAGACAGAACCAGAGCATCGGTCATGCTGGGTATTAGCCCCACCACCCTGTGGCGCAAATTAAAGCAGCATAATATCAGCGGATAAGTCGAAGCCTGCTCCGCTGATACAGAGCAGGCGGTTATTTCTGTTCCGCTAAAGCCTGCGCGCATGCCCAGGCTGACGCCCATGCCCACTGGAAGTTATAACCTCCCAGCCAGCCGGTAACGTCCATCACTTCGCCGATAAAGTAGAGCCCGGGCACCTTACGGGCCTCCATGGTGCGCGAAGAGAGTTCGTTAGTATCTACGCCGCCGAGGGTCACTTCCGCCGTACGATAGCCTTCGGTGCCATTCGGCTGGACGCGCCATGCGGTCAGCGTCTCAACCAGCGCCTGCTGCTCGCGGACGTTAAGCTGTTTCAGGGTGACATCCGGGAGTTGGCCCAGCTGCTGCAGGCACTCAACCAACCGTTTCGGCAGTTGCATCGCAAGCGTGTTTTTCAGGCTCTGATTAGGATGCGCCGCGCGCTGTTCGTTGAGGAAGTCATCAAGATGGCAATCCGGCAGCAGATTGATGCTGACGAATTCTCCCGGCTGCCAGTAGCTGGAAATTTGCAGTACCGCCGGCCCGGACAGCCCGCGGTGGGTAAAGAGCAGATTTTCCCGGAATACGGTCCCGTTTTCCGCCGTGATGGTTGACGGCACCGAGACGCCGGAAAGCACCTGCAGCTGCTCAAGCAGCGGCTTATGCAAGGTAAACGGCACCAGGCCCGCGCGGGTCGGCAGTACCTTCAGGCCAAACTGCTCGGCAAGCTTATAGCCGAACGGCGAAGCGCCCAGACCGGGCATGGATAACCCGCCGGAGGCCACCACCAGCCTGTTCGCCGCCATCGTCTCGCCGTTAAGCTGCAGCATGTAGCCCTCATCATCCCGCTCAACGCTGATAATTTCGCTACGCAGGCGAATTTGTACGCCGCCCTTTTCACACTCCGCCAGCAGCATGTTGACGATTTGCTCGGCGGAATCATCGCAGAAAAGCTGGCCCAGGGTTTTCTCATGCCAGGCAATACCGTGTTTGCTAACCAGATCGATAAAGTCCCACTGGGTGTAGCGCGCCAGCGCGGATTTGCAAAAATGCGGGTTTTGGCTGAGATATGCCGCGGGTTCGATATACATGTTAGTAAAGTTGCAGCGTCCGCCGCCTGACATCAGGATCTTGCGCCCGGGCTTTTTACCATTATCGAGCAGCAGCACCCGGCAGCCTGCCTGCCCTGCCTGCGCCGCACAAAACATTCCCGCCGCTCCGGCGCCGATTACGATGGCATCAAACCTTTCCACACAACATTCCTCATATCCCGATTGTCGGGAATTGTAAATTTTTCATTCTGGTCGCACCAGCATGAAAAAAACAGACTTACGTACCTCATTGAAAGATATAGGAATACTCCCAACAAGGTAAAACTTAAACAGGAAGAAAATCAAAAAAAGTCTATATTTCACTTTGCCCGCGCCGCTAAAGTCACTGATAATGCGCCGCGTTCATGTCCTCAAAATGGCGTAACGTCCTATGCTACATTTATTTGCCGGTCTGGATTTACATACCGGGCTACTGTTATTGCTTGCTCTGGCTTTCGTGCTTTTTTACGAAGCGATCAATGGTTTTCATGATACCGCAAACGCTGTTGCAACTGTGATCTACACACGCGCAATGCGGTCGCAGCTTGCTGTGGCGATGGCGGCTCTTTTTAACTTCTTCGGCGTTCTGTTGGGCGGTCTCAGCGTAGCCTATGCCATCGTGCATATGTTGCCGACCGACCTGTTGCTTAACATGGGTTCAGCACATGGCCTCGCCATGGTCTTTTCCATGCTGCTGGCGGCAATTATCTGGAACCTCGGCACCTGGTACTTCGGCCTTCCGGCCTCCAGCTCGCACACCCTGATCGGCGCGATCATCGGTATTGGTTTAACCAATGCGCTGATGACCGGTACGTCGGTGGTGGACGCGCTGAACATCCCGAAAGTCATGGGTATTTTTGGCTCGCTTATCATCTCGCCAATCGTTGGCCTGGTCGTGGCGGGCGGCCTGATTTTCATCCTGCGTCGTTACTGGAGCGGAACCAAAAAACGCGCCCGTATCCACCTGACCCCAGCCGAGCGTGAAAAGAAAGACGGCAAGAAAAAGCCGCCGTTCTGGACGCGTATTGCGCTGATTCTCTCCGCCATTGGCGTTGCGTTCTCTCACGGCGCGAACGATGGTCAGAAAGGCATTGGCCTGGTCATGCTGGTTCTGATCGGCGTAGCTCCGGCTGGCTTCGTGGTCAATATGAACGCTTCCGGCTACGAAATCACCCGTACCCGCGATGCGGTCAACAACGTGGAAACCTTCTTCCAGCAGCGTCCTGAGCTGTTGAAGAAAGCGACCGGCGCTGAGCAGCTCATCCCGTCTCCGGACGCGGGGGCAGCCGCAAATGGCGAATTCCACTGCCACCCGGCAAACACCATCAACGCGCTTGACCGCGTGAAGACGATGCTGACCGGAACCGAAAGCTACGACACGCTCTCCGTTGAGCAACGCAGCCATCTGCGCCGCATTATGCTCTGCATCTCCGATACCACCGATAAAGTGGCGAAGCTGCCGGAAGTCAGTGCCGACGATAAGCGTCTGCTTAAAAAGCTGAAAACCGATATGCTGAGCACCATCGAATACGCGCCAATCTGGATTATTATGGCGGTTGCGCTGGCGCTGGGTATCGGCACCATGATCGGCTGGCGTCGCGTGGCGACCACCATCGGCGAGAAAATCGGTAAGAAAGGGATGACCTACGCACAGGGTATGTCAGCTCAGATGACCGCAGCCGTATCGATTGGTCTGGCGAGCTATACCGGTATGCCGGTTTCCACCACCCACGTGCTCTCCTCCTCGGTTGCGGGGACAATGCTCGTCGATGGCGGAGGTCTGCAGAAGAAGACCGTCACCAGTATTCTGATGGCATGGGTACTCACCCTGCCCGCGGCGATTCTGCTCTCCGGCGCGCTGTACTGGCTCTCGCTGCAGATTATCTAAGCCGTCTCGGTAATAAGACAGATAAACGGGTCAGGAAACTGGCCCGTTTTTTTTACCCGCAGTGTCACTAGTGCCAGATAGCCAGGGCAATCATGCTCACCATCACCAGGCCGCAGAGGGCGCTGGTAAGGATAAACTGCCGACGAACCCGCTCGCAGCGGCGGATGAACTCATCGTCGTGATGATCGCGGTAGCGCTGAGCGTAGATATACCACACCAGGCGCATCTGTTTGCTGGGCTGTCCATGCGACGTAAAAAAACCGCCGCCGTCGACATATTGATAGAGCAAAGGGTCACAACCACGTAGCACAACAAGCAATGCACGCAGCGACGAGAAGTAGCGTGCCATATTCACTACACATACGATACACAGGGCCCAAAACAGCGCAACAGTGCTGATCATACCTCCTCCCCGGCGACCCGTCCTCGGAGGCTCCCTCCGGGACTACCGCTCCCCAATATCAAACCGACTGTACTGTGAAAGAGTGCGATTCCGATCACGTTTATTTATCCGACCGGCTCATTAAATAGTGTAGGAGATCAGTTAATTTTTTTACCACAACGTTAATCATTATCAATGCATAAGTCGGATATATTTGTTTAACTATTTGCTGAACAAGGTAGATTGACGGATCGCGAGGGGCGCTATAAGGTAGAAATATCTTCTACAATTAGGTCCTTAAGGACTACCCCCCGCGAATGTGGCACGCAGGACGCGGGCGAAGCGGCAGCGCTGGCTGTCAGGTCCAACGGTCATCGACAACTTATGGAAGGAGTAACACTATGGCTTACAAACATATTCTTATTGCAGTAGACCTGTCCCCGGAAAGCAAAGTACTGGTAGAAAAAGCCGTTTCTATGGCCCGTCCCTACAATGCAAAAGTTTCCCTGATCCACGTAGATGTGAATTACTCCGATCTCTACACCGGCCTTATTGATGTTAACCTGGGCGATATGCAGAAACGCATCTCCGAAGAGACTCACCACGCGTTAAGCGAACTCTCTACGAATGCGGGCTATCCGATCACTGAGACCCTGAGCGGTAGCGGCGATCTCGGCCAGGTGCTGGTCGATGCGATTAAAAAATATGATATGGACCTCGTGGTTTGCGGTCACCATCAGGACTTCTGGAGCAAGCTGATGTCCTCCGCGCGTCAACTCATCAACACCGTTCACGTCGATATGCTGATTGTCCCGCTGCGCGACGAAGAAGAGGAATAACAGGACGTTATTTCATTTCGCTGATGACCAACGCCCGCCCATGCGGGCGTTTTTATTTCTCACTCCCCGCCGAAAAGAAGGAATATAAATCCATAAAATCCGCAAATTGCCAGATTGATCAACCAACAAAATCGCCATTTATCCATATAATCATTCGCCAAAGCGTATAAACATCATATCATTGCGCAAAATTAAGGTTTTTAAGCGCGTTTTGGCATACGCGTGCATACTTTTTCGGACAGGACTAAAAGGCGAAGCAATATGAACTCCACCGCACCCACAGGCTTGCTGCAGCAACCTCGCCCATTCTTCATGATCTTCTTTGTGGAACTATGGGAACGATTTGGCTATTACGGCGTTCAGGGCATTCTGGCCGTTTTCTTTGTTAAACAGCTCGGCTTCTCGCAGGAACAGGCGTTTATAACCTTTGGCGCGTTTGCGGCGCTGGTATATGGCCTGATCTCCATCGGCGGCTATGTCGGCGATCATCTGCTCGGCACCAAACGTACGCTGGTGCTGGGCGCGATTGTCCTCGCCGCGGGCTACTTTATGACCGGCCTGTCGCTGCTCAAACCCAATCTCATTTTTATCGCGCTGGGAACCATTGCGGTGGGAAACGGGCTATTTAAAGCCAACCCGGCGAGCCTGCTCTCCAAGTGCTATCCGCCAAAAGATGCCCGCCTCGACGGCGCCTTCACGCTGTTCTATATGTCGATTAACATCGGTTCGCTGCTGTCGCTGTCGCTGGCGCCGGTGATTGCCGATAAATTCGGCTACGCGGTGACCTACAACCTGTGCGGCGCCGGCCTGATTGTCGCCCTGCTGGTTTACTTCGCCTGTCGGGGGATGGTGAAAGATATCGGCTCTGAGCCGGACCACAAGCCGTTGAGTCTGCGCAATTTACTGTACGTGCTGGCAGGAACGGTGGTGATGATTTTTGTCTGCGCCTGGCTGATGCATAATGTAAAAATCGCCAATCTGGTGCTAATTATCCTCTCAGTGGTGGTGACGATTTTCTTCTTCCGCGAAGCCTTCAGGCTGGATAAAACCGGGCGCAATAAAATGTTCGTCGCCTTTATCCTGATGCTGGAAGCGGTGCTGTTTTATATTCTGTACGCGCAGATGCCGACCTCACTCAACTTCTTTGCCATCAACAACGTCCGCCATGAAATACTCGGTTTCGCGATTAACCCAGTGAGCTTTCAGGCGCTAAATCCGTTCTGGGTGGTGGTGGCCAGCCCGATCCTCGCCGCGATCTACACACGTTTGGGCAATAAAGGCAAAGACCTGAGCATGCCGATGAAGTTCACCCTCGGCATGTTCCTGTGCGCGCTGGGCTTTTTAACTGCCGCAGCGGCGGGAATGTGGTTTGCCGATGCCCAGGGATTGACCTCGCCGTGGTTTATCGTGCTGGTCTATCTGTTTCAGAGCCTGGGAGAACTGCTGATTAGCGCCCTGGGGCTGGCGATGGTTGCCGCACTGGTACCGCAGCATCTGATGGGCTTTATTCTGGGGATGTGGTTCCTGACGCAGGCCGCCGCGTTTCTGCTGGGCGGCTACGTCGCAACCTTCACCGCCGTACCGGACAACATTACCGACCCGCTACAAACGCTGCCGATATACACCAACGTATTCAGTAAAATTGGCCTGGTGACCCTGGGCGTCACGGTGGTCATGGCGATCATGGTGCCGTGGTTGAACAGGATGATTAATACAAAGAGCGCGTAAAAACGGTGCGGTCGACGAGGTTTCCCGGATTGCGGCTAACGCCTTATCCGGGCTACAGAACCCCCAGATCGCAAGAACCTGTAGCCCGGGCAAGGCGCATTGCGCCGCCCCCGGGGAAATAGCCCTGATGCAGGTTGTTTACCCCTGCGGCTCAACCGCCGTTCCGGCATAGATATCAAAGCGATGGCCTTTGGTCACCACCGCGTTAGGGGTCGCAACATTCGCCAGCGGCGGCGCGTAGTCCGGGCGCTTAACCACCACCCGCCTGATCGCCAGCTGACGCGCCGGCGCCAGCAGACCGTCGGCGTCTAAATCCGGCCCCACCAGCGACTGAAATACCCGCATCTCTTTCTTCACCAGCGCGCTTTTTTGCTTATGCGGAAACATCGGGTCGAGATAGACCACCTGCGGACGCGGGGTAATATCGGTCAGCGCCGTCAGGCTGGAGGCGTGAATCAGCTGCAGGCGCTCCTGCAACCACGAGCCGATTTCAGCGTCGGCGTAGCCACGCGCCAGGCCATCGTCGAGCAGCGCGGCAACCACCGGATTACGCTCCAGCATCCGTACGCGACAGCCGACTGACGCCAGCACAAAGGCATCCCGCCCCAGACCGGCGGTCGCATCGACGACATCCGGCAGATAGTCGCCTTTGATTCCCACCGCTTTCGCCACCGCCTCGCCGCGGCCGCCGCCGAACCTGCGCCGGTGAGCCATCGCCCCGCCGACAAAATCCACGAAAATGCCGCCGAGCTTCGGTTCATCGCGCTTACGCAGCTCAAGATGCTCCGGCGTCATCACCAGCGCCATCGGGTTGTCATCGTCCTGCTCCAGCCCCCAGCGGTCGACAAGAACAGATAAGGCGCCGTCTCCGGCGCCCGTTTCATCAATTAAACAAATTTTCACAACAGGATTAACTCTTAATACCGTAATGCTCAAGCATCGCGTCCAGCTGCGGCTCGCGACCGCGGAAGCGTTTGAACAGGACCATTGGCTCTTCCGAACCGCCGCGGCTAAGAATGTTGTCGAGGAACGACTGGCCGGTTTCGCGATTGAAGATCCCCTCCTCTTCGAAGCGCGAGAAAGCATCCGCCGCCAGCACATCGGCCCACAGGTAGCTGTAGTAGCCCGCCGCGTATCCACCGGCAAAAATGTGGCTAAAGGCATGCGGGAAGCGGCCCCAGGACGGCCCGGGAATCAACGCGACCTGCTGCTTGATTTCCGCCAGCGTTTCGAGGATTTTCGCCCCCTGCTGCGGGCTAAATTCCGCATGCAGGCGGAAGTCGAACAGGCCGAACTCCAGCTGACGCAGAATAAACATCGCCGCCTGATAGTTCTTCGCGGCCAGCATTTTCTCCAGCAGCTCCTGCGGCAGCGGCTCGCCGGTTTCGTAGTGGCCGGAGATAAACGCCAGCGCTTCCGGCTCCCAGCACCAGTTTTCCATAAACTGGCTCGGCAGTTCGACTGCATCCCACGGTACCCCGCTGATACCGGAAACGCCGGCGGTATCGATGCGGGTCAGCATATGGTGCAGACCGTGGCCAAACTCGTGGAACAGCGTGATCACTTCATCGTGGGTAAACAGCGCCGGTTTGCCGCTGACGGGACGGTTAAAGTTACAGGTCAGATAGGCAACCGGCTTTTGTAGCGTGCCGTCAAGCTTGCGCATCTGGCCAACGCAATCATCCATCCACGCCCCGCCGCGTTTATGTTCGCGGGCGTAAAGGTCGAGGTAGAAGCTGCCGCGCAGCTCGTTATTTTCGTCGTACAGTTCAAAGAAGCGCACTTCCGGATGCCAGACGTCGACGTCAGTACGCTCTTTCGCAGTAATGCCGTAAATACGCTTAACGACTTCAAACAGGCCGTTAACCGCTTTGTTTTCCGGAAAGTACGGGCGCAGCTGTTCATCGCTGATGCTGTAAAGATGTTGCTTCTGTTTTTCGCTGTAGTAAGCGATATCCCACGGCTGCAGTTCATCCACGCCGAATTCGGCTTTGGCGAAGGCGCGCAGCTGAGCCAGTTCTTTCTCACCCTGCGGACGGGCGCGTTTAGCCAGGTCGCTCAGAAAGTCGAGCACCTGCTGCGGATTCTCCGCCATTTTGGTCGCCAGCGACTTATCGGCATAGCTGTCGAAGCCCAACAGCTGAGCCAGCTCGTGGCGCAGGGCGAGGATTTCCGCCATTACCGGGCTGTTATCCCACTTACCGGCATTCGGCCCCTGGTCAGAAGCGCGGGTGGAATAGGCGCGATACAGCTCTTCACGCAGCGCCTGGTTATCGCAGTAGGTCATTACCGGCAGATAGCTCGGGATATCCAGGGTCAACAGATACCCTTCCTGCTCTTTGGCTTCAGCCTGAGCTTTCGCCGCAGCAAGTGCGCTTTCCGGCATCCCGGAGAGCTCGGATTCATCGGCGATCAGCTTCGTCCAGCCCATGGTGGCATCGAGGACATTGTTACTGTACTGATTGCCCAGTTCAGACAGGCGTGCGGCGATTTCGCCGTAGCGTTTCTGCTGCTCTTTGGCCAGGCCAATACCGGAGAGTTCAAAATCACGTAGCGCGTTATCCACCGCTTTTTTCTGCGCGGTATTCAGGGTGGCGTAATGGTCGCCGTCGCGCAGGTCGCGGTACGCTTTGTACAGACCTTCATGTTGCCCAACCCAGGTGCTGTATTCGGAGAGCAGCGGCAGAGTTTGTTCGTAGGCTTCACGCAGCTCAGGGCTGTTTTTAACCGAGTTCAGGTGGCTGACCGGGGAAAAAATACGCCCCAGCACGTCGTCCACTTCCGCCAGCGGCTGGCAAAGGTTTTCCCAGGTATACGGCGCCCCTTGCGCCACCGCGCGTTCGACCGCCGCCCGGCAATCATCCAGCGCTTTGGTGACCGCGGGGACCACGTGCTCGGGTTTGATTGCAGAAAAGGGCGGGAGCGAAAAAGGCGTCAGTAATGGATTGGTCATATGCGCAGTCCTGTTGAATTGGGTGAATGAAGCGCGCGTCCGGCGCTATAGCATGAGATCTAGAATGGGGGATAGTTTGCTGAATTTCAATGTCAGGCGCCGCGCGCAGGCGGGTATTACTGCGATAAGTCTGGCCGTGGTAGCCATTGCGCATAAAAAAAGCCGGGTTCGCATCGCGGCGACCCGGCTCGTTTCAGGCTGACGACCAGCTTATACCACCATCCCCAACAGCAGGCAGCCAATCAAACCGCACACTGAGATGATGGTTTCCAGCATCGACCATGACTTGATAGTCTCGCCAATGGTCAGGTTGAAATATTCCTTAAACAACCAGAATCCCGGATCGTTAACGTGAGAGAAGATAACGCTACCGGAGCCAACGGCGATAACCATCAGTTCCGGGCTCACGCCGGTGGTGGCGATCAGCGGCGCGGCGATACCGCCCGCGGTAATGGCCGCAACGGTGGCGGAACCCAGCGCGATACGCAGTACCGCAGCAATAGACCAGGCCATAAACAGCGGAGACATATTGGATTCGTGCATGATAGACGCAATGTACTTATCCATGCCGCTATCGACCAGCACCTGCTTGAAGGCGCCGCCGCCGCCGATGATCAGCAGCATCATGGCGATAATTTTGATCGAGGAGGTCAGCGTATCGTTAATCTGCTCCATGGAACGACCGCGGTTGAGGCCGAAAGTGAACATGGCGATCAGCACTGCGATCAGCGTTGCCATCACCGGGTCGCCAAAGAATTCCGCAATCGGCAGGAAAGCGTGGCCTTTCGGCAGCACCATTTCGGCGACGGCGCGCATGGCCATCAGAATCACCGGTACCAGAGAAGTCCAGACGCTGACGCCAAAACCCGGCATCTCTTCTTCAGTGAACGTCTTCGGGTTGTGCAGGCCTTCCGGAATCGGCTTATCGATGCCTTTCAGGAAACGTGCGTAAACCGGTCCCGCAAGAATAACCGTCGGAATCGCCAGAATCGTACCGAACAGCAGGGTCTTACCCATGTCGGCATGGAAAATAGTAGCAATCGCGGTCGGGCCCGGATGCGGAGGCAGGAATCCGTGCGTGACCGAGAGCGCAGCCGCCATCGGTACGCCGATATAGAGCAGCGGAATACCGGCGGAAGCAGCGATGGTAAAGACCAGCGGCAGCATCAGTACAAAGCCGACTTCATAGAACAGCGCAAAGCCGACGGTAAAGCCGGTCAGCACGACCGCCCATTGAATATGTTTTTTACCAAATTTGGCAATCAGCGTGGTGGCGATACGCTGCGCACCGCCGCAGTCCGCCAGCATTTTTCCGAGCATCGCGCCGAAGCCCATGATCAGCGCGAGGCTGCCGAGGGTTCCCCCAACGCCGTTTTTGATGGATACGATAACTTTATCCAGCGGCATACCCTGCATGAGCCCGACGGCAAGCGCCACCAGAACCAGAGCGATAAACCCGTTAAGCTTGAAACGGATCATCAGCAACAATAACAGGGCAACCCCGATAGCAACGATGACTAATGGCATGATTTACCTGGCCTTAATTTGTTATGGGTAACGTCATAGTTTCAACATTGACTTCATCCGTCCCGACCGGAACAAAAAATGTCTGACGCCGTAGAAGCTGGCTTTATCCTTACCCAGAGAAAGGATAGCTGGCTATTTTTTTATCTGTGGCGCCTGATGCGAATGATACGGGTAACATGACGAGTTTGAGAATCACCTGGGCGGTGAAAATTTCAAATATGAGACTTAAGTCATACTCTTTCCCGGGTTTCTGGCGGGTCGCTTAGCGGGGAATGTTGCGCGGTAACATGAAGAGAGTTGCCCGGCAGCGGAAAGCTGCCGGGCGGGGAATCAGTAGTAAGAGTGCTCGCCGCGCTGATGCTCGGTGAGATCGCGTACGCCTTTCAGTTCCGGGAACTCGTTCAACATCTGTTTCTCGATCCCTTCTTTCAGCGTTACGTCGACCATCGAACAGCCGTTACAGCCGCCGCCAAACTGCAGAATCGCCAGGCCATCATCGGTGATTTCCATCAGCGTGACGCGCCCGCCGTGGCCGGCCAGCTGCGGGTTAATCTGCGACTGCAGCAGATACTCGACGCGCTCCATCAGCGGGGCATCGTCAGAAACTTTGCGCATTTTGGCGTTGGGCGCTTTCAGCGTCAGCTGGGAGCCCAGCTGGTCAGTAACAAAATCGATTTCAGCGTCTTCCAGGTACGGCGCGCTAAGCTCATCGACGTAGGCGGTGAGCTGCTCAAATTTCAGCGCAGTATCGGAATCTTCCACCGCATCCGGTGGGCAGTAGGACACGCCGCACTCGGCGTTAGGGGTGCCGGGATTGATCACAAATACGCGAATTTGTGTCCCTTCTTCCTGATTTGCCAGCAGTTTGGCAAAGTGCGCTTGTGCAGCATCGGAAATACGGATCATAGCGTTGGCCTAATAGTTGACTATTTTACTGGGTTATTATACGCCCATCAGCAGGGGTCTACAAGGTACGGCATATACACCATACCTGAACCGTCGCGGCGCCGTTTCGCAAAAGCAGGCGGGATATCTCAGCGACGGTGCTTCCGGTTGTGACGACATCATCCACAATGGCGATATGGTGCCCCTGTAGCGACAATTCAAGCTGGAAGGCGTTTTTCAGGTTCTGTTTGCGCAATCTGGCGCTGAGCTGATGCTGAGTGGCGGTGCGGCGTCTGCGGGTCAGCGCATCGCTACGCCAGGCGCAGCCCAGCCAGCGGGATAGCGGTCGGCACAGCAGGTCGCTCTGATTAAACCCTCTCCTCCACTGGCGGCGCTGCCAGAGCGGCACGCTAATTATCCGGTCCGGATGAGGAAGATCCGGGCTGTGACGTATGCGCAGCAGCAGCAGACGCGCCAGAGCGGGCGCCAGCTCGGGCCGCTTATTGAATTTCAGCTGGTGAATCAGGCCGCTCAGCGGCGGTCGATAGTCATTAATCGTTACCAGCCGCTGCCACGGCGGCGGTTTTTGCAAGCAGCGTCCGCAGGGCAGCGTGTTTGACTGGGCCGGCAGTCCGCACTGAGGGCATAGCGGTTCGCAGGCCAGCAGCGCCGACGCGCATCGCGAACAGATCCCCCAGCGGGCGATGGCCAGCGGCATTTGGCATAGCCAGCATAAGCTGTGTGCTGTTAGCATATTTCCCCTCATATTGGTGGAAAGAGAACAGTAACTGATGAACGCGATCGAGTGGCAGACCATGGGCGAAGGAAATTGTCATCTTGTGCTGCTGCACGGATGGGGGCTGAATGCCCAGGTGTGGGATTGCATCACGCCGCAGCTGCGCTCGCATTTTACGCTGCACCTCGTCGATCTTCCTGGCTACGGCCGCAGCGGCGGCTTTGGCGCTCTGTCGCTGGAAGAGATGGCGCAGCGGGTGCTGGAGAAAGCGCCGGAGCGCGCTATCTGGCTAGGCTGGAGCCTCGGCGGGCTGGTAGCAAGTCAGGTAGCATTATCCCATCCCGATCGCGTGCAGGCGCTGGTTACCGTGGCTTCTTCCCCCTGTTTTAGCGCTCACGACAGCTGGCCTGGCATCAAGCCCGAAGTGCTGAGCGGATTCCAGCAGCAGTTGAGCGAAGATTTTCAACGCACCGTCGAACGCTTTCTGGCGCTGCAAACCATGGGTACCGAGAGCGCACGCCAGGATGCGAGAATGCTGAAAAGCGCGGTGCTGTCGCTACCGATGCCATCATCGGAAGTCTTAAACGGCGGGCTGGAGATCCTCAAAACCGCCGACTTACGCCAGCCGTTATCTACCCTCAATATGCCGTTTTTGCGCCTGTACGGTCGGCTGGATGGCCTGGTGCCGCGTAAAATCGTCCCGATTCTCGACGCCATGTGGCCCGGCAGCACGTCGTTCGTCTTTGATAAAGCCGCCCATGCGCCGTTCATTTCGCATCCGCAGGCGTTTTGCGCTCAACTGGTCGAACTGAAGCGTGAGGTCAGTAAATATTTTTAGCGGGACGTGGTAAAAACGCAGGGTGCAGCAATACTTAGGTTGTTGCGGAGGTTGACTATTTCACGCCGGACCCGCGACCTAAAAAAACAACCTAATGGAGAGTAGAGGCTATGAAACTTGTTACAGGAATTGTTGCATCTCTGGTGATTGGCTCCCTGTCCTTTGGCGCGTTCGCCGCCAAGGAGATCCAAAAAGACGAAGTGGCTAAGATGAACCTGACTAAAATCGGTTCCATTACGACCTCAAGAACAACCTCTCCGATGGATGCAAAGCGCGATCTGTCGAAAAAAGCGGATGAGCTGGGCGGCACTTATTTCGTGGTAATTGCCGGCGAGAAGAACGAAAAAACGGTTCACGCTAACGCGGACGTCTACAAGTAAGCCAGAAAGCGGGTCTCACGACCCGCTTGCACCCGAGGGCGCAGAGGCTTCCCCGGAGGCGGCGCGTTGCGCCTGTCCGGGCTACAAACCCAAAACCGCACAAACTCGTAGCCCGGACAGATGCGCAGCATCGCCTCCGG